>NZ_LS483388.1:1620000-1920000 GCF_900475415.1 Streptococcus porcinus | reverse complement strand
TACGGTACAAAACGTAAAAAACAGTAATGATTTAGAGTATTGAAAAGATGGGGATTCCCGTCTTTTTTTGGTCATTGCTAGTTATAACACTTATAAGCGAAAAAAGAGCTATTGCTTGTGATTCCCCATTTATTAACCATTGATTTCATGCTATAATAGAAAGAACTAGACTTTTGACATGGGAGATTCCATATGACATTTTATAATCACAAAGAAATAGAGCCTAAATGGCAGGCTTACTGGGCTAAAAATCATACCTTTAAAACGGGAACGGATGCTTCAAAACCTAAATTTTATGCTTTAGATATGTTTCCTTATCCTTCTGGTGCTGGCTTACACGTTGGTCACCCTGAGGGCTATACAGCTACTGATATTTTGAGCCGTTTTAAACGGGCTCAAGGCTATAATGTCCTTCATCCAATGGGATGGGATGCTTTTGGGTTGCCGGCTGAACAATATGCTATGGACACTGGAAATGATCCCGCTGAATTTACAGCAGAAAACATTGCCAATTTCAAGCGTCAAATTAATGCTCTAGGTTTCTCCTATGACTGGGAGCGAGAAATCAATACAACAGATCCCAACTATTATAAGTGGACACAATGGATTTTTACGAAACTCTATGAAAAAGGCTTGGCTTATGAAGCCGAAGTACCTGTCAACTGGGTTGAAGAGCTTGGAACTGCAATTGCTAATGAGGAAGTACTACCTGATGGAACTTCAGAACGTGGTGGTTATCCAGTTGTCCGTAAACCAATGCGTCAGTGGATGCTTAAAATCACAGCCTATGCGGAACGACTTCTCGAAGACCTTGAAGAAGTAGATTGGCCAGAGTCCATCAAAGACATGCAAAGGAATTGGATTGGTAAATCAGTAGGGGCTAATGTCACATTTGCAGTTAAGGATTCTAGCGAAAGTTTCACTGTTTTCACCACTCGTCCTGACACCTTGTTTGGAGCTACCTATGCAGTTCTGGCTCCAGAGCATGCGCTTGTTGATGCTATTACGAGTACAGAACAAGCTGAAGCGGTAGCTGAATATAAACGTCAGGCAAGCCTTAAATCAGATTTAGCGCGTACAGACTTAGCCAAAGAAAAAACGGGTGTTTGGACTGGTAGCTATGCCATTAACCCAGTAAATGGACAAGCAATGCCGATTTGGATTGCTGACTATGTTTTAGCAAGCTATGGAACAGGTGCTATTATGGCCGTTCCTGCTCATGATGAACGTGATTGGGAATTTGCGAAGCAATTTGATCTTGACATTATTCCTGTTTTAGAAGGGGGTAATGTTGAGGAAGCAGCCTACACAGAAGATGGACTTCATATTAATTCTGACTTCCTAAATGGTCTCAACAAAGAAGATGCCATCGCTAAAATGGTTGCTTGGTTGGAAGAACAGCAAGTTGGCAATGAGAAAGTGACTTATCGCTTACGTGATTGGCTCTTTTCACGTCAACGCTATTGGGGGGAACCAATTCCGATTATACATTGGGAGGATGGGACTTCAACAGCTGTGCCAGAAGATCAACTACCGTTGATTCTTCCTGTAACGGGTGATATTCGTCCTTCAGGCACTGGTGAGTCGCCTTTGGCCAATCTTACGGATTGGTTAGAAGTGGTTCGTGAAGATGGTGTTAAAGGTCGTCGCGAGACTAATACGATGCCCCAATGGGCAGGATCTAGTTGGTACTATTTACGCTATATTGATCCTCATAATGATCAGGCTTTGGCAGATCCCGAATTATTAAAACAATGGTTGCCGGTTGATATTTACGTGGGTGGTGCGGAGCATGCTGTTCTTCACTTGCTCTATGCGCGATTCTGGCATAAGGTTCTTTACGATTTAGGGATTGTGCCGACTAAAGAGCCATTCCAAAAGCTCTTTAACCAAGGAATGATTTTGGGAACAAGCTATCGTGATCATCGCGGGGCGCTTGTGGCAACAGATAAGGTTGAAAAACGTGATGGTTCCTATTTCCACATGGAAACTGGCGAAGAATTAGAACAAGCACCAGCTAAAATGTCGAAGTCTCTTAAGAATGTCGTTAATCCTGATGATGTGATAGAAGAGTACGGTGCGGATACTCTGCGTGTTTATGAAATGTTCATGGGTCCCCTTGATGCTTCTATCGCTTGGTCTGAGGAAGGTCTTGAGGGCAGTCGTAAGTTCTTGGATCGCGTCTACCGACTTATTACGACTAAAACTATAGTTGCTGAGAATAATGGGGCTTTGGACAAGGTTTATCATGAGACCGTTAAAGCTGTTACTGAACAAATTGAAGTCATGAAATTTAATACAGCTATCGCTCAACTGATGATTTTCATTAATGCAGCTAATAAAGAGGAAAGTCTCTTTGTTGACTACGCCAAAGGCTTTATCCAATTAATTGCTCCATTTGCGCCTCACTTGGGGGAAGAATTATGGCATAAAGTGACTGGCTCAGAAGAATCATTAACCCATGTCGCTTGGCCTATTTGGGATGAGAGTAAGCTCGTCGAGAATGAAATTGAAATTGTTGTACAAATCAAAGGTAAAGTTAAAGCGAAGCTTTTAGTAGCCAAAGATTTACCAAAAGATCAATTAGAAGCTGTCGCTCTGGCTAACGAAAAAGTTCAAGTTGAAATTGCAGGTAAAGAAGTGCTGAAAGTCATAGTTGTACCTAATAAATTGGTTAATATTGTCGTGAAATAAGCCAGTTATTCCTTTTATGAATAATAGAATAAACAAAGTATCTCCTTAATTTTAGGGAGATACTTTTTTGATGCTTAAGACTCTGGTCCATTTTTGAACACAAAGCTGTGTGATACTTGGTCTTTTTTAAAACGCTTTCAATTTTTATAATAAAGATATAAAAATATTTAATAACTTTGAAAAGAGGTAGTCGTCATGGAATTGTTCCTAGCTCCCCTAAATTGGTTCTCGCAAAATATTTTGCAGAATCCAGCTTTTTTTGTAGGTCTTTTGGTACTGATTGGGTACATGCTACTCAATAAACCTCCGCATGAAGTTTTTGCCGGTTTCATTAAAGCAACAGTCGGCTATTTAATTTTGAACGTTGGTGCGGGTGGTCTTGTTACTACATTTAGACCGATTTTAGTGGCTTTAGCTAAGAAATTTGAATTGAAAGCGGCAGTTATTGACCCTTATTTTGGTTTGGCAGCAGCAAATGCCAAGTTGGAAGGTATGGGGTTCATTAGCGTTGCCACTACTGCCTTGCTGATTGGGTTTGGGGTTAACATTCTATTGGTAGCTCTTCGTAAAGTGACTAAGATTCGTACTCTTTTTATTACGGGTCACATTATGGTCCAACAAGCAGCAACTATTTCTGTTTTTGTCCTTCTTTTAATCCCGCAATTTCAAAATGCTTTTGGAGCATGGGCAGTAGGTATTATTTGTGGACTTTATTGGGCAGTAAGCTCTAATATGACGGTTGAAGCTACTCAACGCTTGACTGGCGGTGGAGGTTTTGCTATTGGCCACCAACAACAATTTGCGATTTGGTTCGTGGATAAAGTAGCTCCCTTCTTTGGTAAAAAAGAAGAAAACCTTGATAATCTGAAGTTACCAACTTTTCTAAGTATTTTCCATGATACTGTTGTTGCTTCAGCTACTTTAATGTTAGTCTTCTTCGGTGGGATTCTAGCTGTACTTGGTCCAGACATCATGTCTAATGTTAAGTTAATTGGACCTGGAGCTTTTGTACCTGCTAAGCAAGCCTTCTTCATGTACATTCTACAGACATCACTTACTTTCTCAGTTTATCTTTTTATCTTGATGCAAGGGGTGCGGATGTTTGTTTCTGAGTTAACCAATGCCTTCCAAGGTATTTCTAACAAACTCTTGCCGGGATCATTCCCTGCTGTTGATGTTGCAGCTTCTTATGGTTTTGGATCATCAAATGCAGTTCTTTCAGGATTTGCCTTTGGTCTTATTGGCCAATTGATAACCATTACATTATTAGTTGTCTTTAAAAATCCAATTCTAATCATCACAGGTTTTGTACCGGTCTTCTTTGATAATGCAGCTATTGCCGTTTTCGCAGATAAACGCGGTGGTTGGAAAGCAGCAGTTGCCTTATCCTTTATTTCTGGTGTGATCCAGGTTGCTTTAGGTGCTATTGCAGTTGGCTTACTTGATTTAGCTGGTGGTTACCATGGAAATATCGACTTCGAGTTCCCTTGGTTAGCTTTTGGTTATATCTTCAAATATTTGGGCATCCTTGGTTATATCGTCGTATGTCTCTTCTTCTTAGCTATTCCACAATTACAATTTGCTAAGGCTAAAGATAAAGAAGCTTACTACCGTGGTGAAGCACAACCAAAATAAAAGGGGTTTGTCCCTTGTTTGATTTGTCTTAGGATGGCTAAGCGCAAGAAAGAGATACTTATAACAGATAAGACTTGTTGACTATTCTATTGAGCAATAGTCAGCAAAGCTTATTAGGTTATTACACTATTTAAAAATAAACTCCAATCGTAAGAATTAATAACTAAATAGCTCTGCGATATATCAAAATGAAAGAAAAAGGAAAAAGATTATGGTTAAAATTTTAACAGCATGTGGAAATGGTATGGGATCATCTATGGTTATCAAAATGAAAGTTGAAAATGCTTTACGTCAACTTGGTGTAACGGATATTCAGTCTGCATCTTGTTCAGTCGGTGAAGCAAAAAGCTTAGCAGCGGGTTACGATATTGTGGTTGCTTCTAATCACTTAATTCATGAATTAGATGGTCGGACTAAAGGGCATCTGGTTGGTCTTGATAATTTAATGGATGACCAAGAAATCAAAGAGAAGCTTAGTCAAGTATTGTAAGCTTTTGATAAATCATTTGTTGAAAAGAAGCTTTTTGACTGACAGTAAAGAAAGGATATGACATGAACTTAAAACAAGCTTTTATCGAGAACAATTCTATTCGACTAGGCCTGTCAGCAGAAAGCTGGCAAGAGGCTGTTAAACTTTCAGTGGATCCCTTAATTGAAAGTGGTGCCGTTTTAGAAGAATATTATCAGGCAATTATTGATTCGACAGAAGAATACGGTCCCTATTATATTTTGATGCCAGGGATGGCCATGCCACACGCAAGGCCCGAAGCAGGTGTGCAAAGAGATGCTTTCTCATTAATTACATTAACCAATCCAGTTGTTTTCCCGGATGGTAAAGAGGTTCAGGTTCTGTTGGCTTTAGCAGCGACTAGCTCTGACATCCACACAACAGTAGCAATCCCTCAAATCATTGCACTATTTGATATGGAAAATTCAATTGATCGTCTTCTAGCATGTCAATCTTCTGAAGATGTTTTGGCTTTAGTAGAAGAATCAAAAAATAGTCCCTATCTTGAAGGTTTGGATTTGGAATCTTAAGGCTGACAGTCATGTCAAAAATATCGAACATTTAGAAAGAGGAATAGATAGTGTCAAAACATATCCCAAATTTACAAGTTGCTCTAGATCATTCTGATTTGCAAGGAGCTATTAAGGCCGCTGTTTCAGTTGGTCATGAAGTTGATGTTATTGAAGCGGGAACAGTTTGTTTGCTTCAAGTAGGTAGTGAGTTAGTGGAAGTTCTACGGAGTCTTTTCCCTGAAAAAATAATCGTTGCTGACACTAAGTGTGCTGATGCAGGCGGTACGGTCGCTAAAAACAATGCTCTTCGTGGAGCAGACTGGATGACTTGTATTTGTTGTGCTACTATTCCAACTATGGAGGCAGCCCTTAAGGCCATTAAAGAAATTCGTGGCGATAAAGGTGAGATACAAATTGAATTGTATGGAGACTGGACCTTTGAACAAGCACAATTGTGGTTAGACGCAGGGATTTCCCAAGCTATCTATCACCAATCCCGCGATGCTCTTTTAGCTGGTGAAACTTGGGGTGAAAAAGACCTTAAAAAGGTGAAAAAATTGATTGAAATGGGCTTCCGAGTATCAGTAACTGGAGGTCTAGATGTAAGCACCTTGAAGCTTTTTGAAGGGGTTGATGTCTTTACATTTATCGCAGGTCGTGGTATAACTGAGTCAGAAGATCCTGCTGCAGCGGCGCGTGCATTCAAAGACGAAATCAAACGTATTTGGGGGTAACCATATGGCGCGTCCTATTGGTATTTATGAAAAAGCTACGCCAAAACATTTTTCTTGGCGGGAACGCTTAGAATTTGCAAAAGATTTAGGCTTCGACTTTGTGGAAATGTCTGTGGACGAATCAGATGCTCGCCTTGCTCGGCTGGAGTGGAGCAAAGAAGAGCGTCTAGATATTGTTAAGGCTATTTATGAAACTGGGATTCGGATTCCAACAATTTGTTTCTCTGGACATAGACGTTATCCATTGGGCTCAAACGATCCGACTATTGAAACTAAATCACTTAATCTAATGAAACAATGTATTGAATTGGCTCAGGACCTGGGTGTTCGAACCATTCAATTAGCTGGTTATGACGTTTATTACGAAGAAAAATCACCTGAAACCCGTGCTCGTTTTATCAAAAACCTAAGAAAGGCTTGTGACTGGGCTGAAGAAGCGCAAGTCATGTTATCCATTGAAATTATGGATGATCCTTTTATCAATTCTATTGAAAAATATTTGGCAGTTGAAAAGGAGATAGATTCACCTTACCTCTTTGTTTATCCGGATACAGGGAATGTTTCTGCTTGGCATAATGATTTGTGGAGTGAATTTTACAATGGCCATAAATCTATTGCTGCTCTCCACCTAAAAGATACCTATGCTGTTACAGAAACCTGTAAAGGGCAATTTCGTGACGTTCCCTTTGGTCAAGGGTGTGTTGATTGGGAAGAGATGTTTGCTGTTATCAAGAAGACTAATTACAAGGGGCCTTTCTTGATTGAAATGTGGTCAGAAAATTGTGAGACGGTTGAGGAGACAGTGGCTGCTATCAAAGAAGCCCAAGCCTTCCTTTACCCACTTATTGAAAAAGCGGGATTGAGGTGACAGGATGAAAAATTTACAAGAAATGCGAGAACGTGTGTGTGCAGCTAACAAGTCTCTACCAGAACATGGACTTGTCAAATTCACTTGGGGTAATGTCTCAGAAGTATGTCGTGACCTAGGCTGCATTGTCATTAAACCCTCTGGTGTAGATTATGACCTATTGACACCAGAAAACATGGTTGTCACTGACCTTGAGGGAAATGTTATTGAAGGAGACTTAAATCCCTCATCAGACTTACCAACGCATGTACAACTTTATAAAGCGTGGCCTGAGGTTGGTGGTATTGTCCATACCCATTCTACAGAAGCAGTTGGTTGGGCTCAGGCAGGTCGTGATATTCCCTTTTATGGAACGACTCATGCGGACTACTTTTATGGTCCGATTCCTTGCGCTCGCTCTTTAACAATAGAAGAAGTCAATGGTGCTTATGAAAAAGAAACGGGTACTGTAATTCTAGAAGAATTTAGTAAACGTGAACTTGACCCGATGGCTGTGCCAGGGATTGTGGTGCGCAATCACGGTCCATTTACTTGGGGAAAAACGCCTGAACAAGCAGTTTATCATTCCGTTGTTTTAGAAGAAGTTGCTAAAATGAATCGTTTCACCGAACAGATTAATCCACGTGTGGAAGCAGCACCAAAATACATCATGGACAAGCATTATTTGCGTAAACACGGGCCTAATGCTTACTATGGTCAAAAAGGTGATGAGCACTGAGGTTGTCTTAACTCTGAAGAAGGGGAGAAACAATAACATAATACTTCGCTAACTATCCTTAGGTAAGTCGTATAGACTTACCTTTTTTTATTGTTACATTGGACAGATAAGATTTTTGAGTATAAGCGTAGTCGTCATCTGTCGTCGTTACTTGATAATTGCTTCAATCATGATATAATATGCGTAATGAACGATAGGATGATTAGGAGTTAGACATGTTTGAAAAGGTAACTATTAATGATATTGCTAAGTTAGTTGGAGTGTCAAAAGCTACCGTTTCTTATTACCTTAATGGGAACTATAAAAAGATGTCTCTAACGACGAAAGAAAAGATAAAGCAGGCAATTGATGTTACGGGCTACCAGCCAAGTAAAATTGCTCAGAGTTTAGTCACGCGTGATACACAGACTATAGGGGTAGTTATTGCTGATATTACCAACCCCTTTATCTCTTCGGTGATGAAAGGGATTCATGACACTTGCCAGCGATATGGTTATACGGTTAACTTCACTAACTCAGATAATAACCTTCAGATTGAGCTGGAGAACTTGCACCATTTAAAACAACAAGATGTGTCAGGTATCATTCTTGATTCCGTAGATCCTAATAACCCCTTTGTCAGTGCTTTTGATCCTCAAACCCTTGTCATGGTTGATAGGCAAGCCAACCAGCTTCAGTTTGATACAATTGTTTCTGACAATGAAGCCTCTACAAAACAATTTTTACAAGAGATGATTGCTGCAGGTTATCAGGAAATTTATTTTGTCAGTTTTCCGATTGAGGGAATTTCGACACGAGAATTGCGATATAAAGGCTTTAAAGAAATGGTTACAGCTAGTCAAGACCATTTAATCATTTTAGGTGAGGATGGCAGTGATGAGTATATTTTGAATATTATAAAGAATTCGTCTTCTAAGCCAGCCTTCTTGATGATGAACGGACCTACTCTTTTGAGTTTCATGAAAATTGTTAATCAGTCACCATATCATTATCCTAACGATTTTGGTCTGGGAACTTATGAAGACTTGGAATGGATGCAATTGTTGACGCCATCGGTGTCTTGTATCAAACAAGATTCTTATGGTATTGGTTGTTTGGCTGCGGATCACTTGATAACAAAGTTGAGAGGGGATAGATCTTCAGTTGCTAGTCCAGAACTGTTGGAAGTGGTTAACGAAATCATTATTCGTCACTCTTTTTAGAAATAATAGTGAGTCTAGAATTTCTAGACTCACTAAATTTTTAAAATAATTTCTTGTAAACGCTTGCTTTATTAGTTGGCTAGCGTTATAATAGTGATGTCTTTGGTTAACCGTTTAACGCAAAAGAAAAAGATTTTGTGTGTAACCGTTGCAGTTCAGGTCTTCGCCTCTATTTTTTTACGGAGTTGGTTAACCGTTTAACTCTAAAAGTGAGCTTGCTAAGGAGGTTTCATGCAGGTTAAAAAGTTATTAACAGATGATTTACCAGCTGCTTATGCTGTTTGCCGACTTCAGAAAGGAACTGCAGATTTTCTGTTAGTTGCTTCGGAAGTTGATGCTGCTTGTTTTGCTTATGATCTAAATCGAGGCCTTGATAAGCAAGTGGTTTGGCAGGATATCGGTGGAACGATGTCTATTGTACAAGTTCCGGGAACAATGAATTTTTTGGCGACACAGAAGTTTTATCCAGGTTTTAATGCTAAGGAATGTCAAATCATCTATGGTTTTTTCAATGGTAGCACTTGGAATATCCAAAAGATTGCAGATTTTCCTTATCTTCACAGATTTGATTTAGTTGAAAATCAGAGAGGAGAACTGTTATTTATTGGTGCAACTATTGCTAATTCGAAAGCTTTTGTCGAGGATTGGTCGGATAAGGGGCGACTTTTTGTGGGTAAGTTTGATAGTAAGTCATTATCGCTAGAGCAACTTAAAGAATTACCCTTGTGTCTGTTAAAGAACCATGGTTATTATAGAGCGAACTCAGAAGGTTATTCTTTGATTACAGCTGTAGAAGGGGTTGTTAAGCTGACTTATCCGGATTGTTCAGATACTGACGATTGGCGTTTAGATATTTTATATGGTCAGGAAACCAGCGACATTGTACAAGGAGATATTGATAATGATGGTCATATCGAGAATATAGTGATTCAAGGTTTCCATGGTGATCATTTGAGAGTGCTCTCTGAGGATTTCAATCACGAATTATACCATTACCCAGATTTAACTCCATTTGGTCACGCGATTTGGAGTGGAACTATCTCAGGTATTGCTTCTTTTGTTTTTGGCTGGCGGTCAGAAAAAGCAGAGCTTCGTGTTTTTAATTATCTAGATGGTCACTTTAAATCGTATTTAGTAGAAGCTGGGGTTGCATCAAGTAATTGTTTAGCTTTTGATAAAGATGGGAAGTCTTATCTGTTTTCTGCTAATAATGGTAGTCATCAGGTGGCCCTTTATGAATTATGTTTTTAAGGTCATAACCATATATTATAAATATTAAGGAGGATTTTATGACGAAAAAGAAAGTACTTGTTACAGGGATAGTCCCTCAAGAAGGACTGACAAAGCTCATGGATCAGTTTGATGTTACCTACTCAAAAGATGTACCGTTTTCAAGAGAGTATGTGCTTAAACATTTGAAAGATTATGATGCTTGGTTATTAATGGGGCATCAGGCTGACAAAGAGATGATTGATGCAGGAAAAAACTTACAGATTATTTCTTTAAATGCTGTTGGCTTTGACCACGTAGATATTGCTTATGCAAAAGAAAAAGGAATCACAGTTTCCAATTCTCCTCAAGCAGTACGTATACCGACTGCTGAAATGACTATTGCTTTAATGATGGCAACAACCAAACGTTTAGCCTTTTACGATAAAGTTGTAAGGGAAGGAAAATGGATTGATCCAAGTGAACGTCGTTATCAGGGGATGACTCTTCATGGGGCTACTTTGGGGATTTATGGCATGGGTCGCATCGGATCAACAGTGGCACAATTTGCAAAGGCTCTAGGTATGAATACTGTTTATAATGATGTTTATCGTTTACCAGTAGACCGTGAAAAAGAGTTAGGGGTCGCTTATCTAGAGTTTGATCAGCTTGTTAGTGAAGCTGATGTGATTACAATTCATGCGCCTTTATTACCATCAACTAGGCATAAGTTTGATAAAAATGTTTTCACGAAAATGAAGAATCGCAGTTATTTAATTAATGCTGCTCGTGGACCGATTGTTGCTGAGGAAGATTTGATTTGGGCACTTAAGGAAGGTCAAATTGCGGGTGCAGGACTCGATGTTTTTGAATTTGAACCAGAGGTATCTGAAGAACTACGTCAACTTGATAATGTTATCATGAGCCCGCATGCCGGAACAGGAACGATTGAAGGCCGTATTACCCTAGCTGAAGAGGCTGCTGCTAATATCCTATCTTTCTTTGATGGAAATGCTGTCAATGTTGTCAACGCATAAAATAAATCAGGCCTTACAGGTTTAGAAAAGGGATTTCATCTCTAAGTAAAATGTAAGCGCTTAATGTAAGTAAAAAGGTGACTCTATGTTAGAAGCTCTACACAAATTTTTCGAAGTTTTTGGTGCAGCAACGGTTGTACCTGCAATGATTTTTATTGTTAGTCTTTTTCTAAAAGTTAATCCTAAACGGGCTTTCTTCTGTGCTTTACGTGCAGGTGTTGGTCTAACGGGATTTGGCTGGATAATTTCGGCTTTTGCTCCAATGGTAACCAAATATATCCAGCAAATGGTTGAAACAACTGGACTTAACCTTCCTATTGTTGATATTGGTTGGCAGGCTGGATCTTTGACCGCCTTCTCTTCTGAAATTGGTTTGTCTTTCTTTGTCTTTGGTCTTTTGATTGAGCTTGTTTTATTCTTAACAGGTATTACTCGAGTGTTTGTACCTTCAAATTTATGGAATAATTTTGGTTACATGATTTGGGGGACAATGGCCTACGTAGCGACAGGAAACTTTGTTCTTTCTTTTGCTTTCATGGTTTTTGTTTTACTTTATTCGTTAGTGATGTCAGAAGTCTTAGCAGACCGTTGGTCAGAGTATTATGGAGTTAAAAATGCTACGATTAATTCTATTCATAATATTGAAACCCTTATTCCGGCTTTAATACTTGACCCCTTATGGAATTTGTTAGGCATTAATAAAGTTAAATTAAATCCAGAATCTTTGAAAACAAAACTTGGTATCTTTGGTGAGCCAATGACTTTAGGATTTATTTTAGGCTTAATCATTAGTATTTTAGGAAGTATAAAAAAACTTGCCTCTATAGAAACTTGGGGAGGAATCTTGTCCTTTGCTGTGGCATTGGCTGCAGTTATGACTATTTTTCCATTAATTACAGGCGTATTTGCTCAAGCATTTGCTCCCCTTGCTGAAGCTGTTGAACGAAACAAGAAGAAAGAAAATGAAGAGAGTTCAACTCTTTCTGATAAAAAACGTTGGTTTATTGCAGTGGATGATGGAGTAGGGTTTGGTGAACCAGCGACCATTATTGCTGGTTTGGTATTGGTGCCAATTATGGTCGTCATATCCCTTATATTGCCAGGAAATAAGGCGTTACCAGTAGTTGATTTGATTGCTATTCCTTTTATGATAGAGGCAATGATCGCAGTTACTAGAGGGAATATTTTAAAAGCTATTTTAAATGGAGTTGTTTGGTTTAGCTTAGGTCTGTATGCTGCTAGTGCACTTGGTCCGATTTATACCGACGCCGTTAAACAATTTGGAGCTGCTCTTCCTGCGGGAGTCACTTTGATTATGAGTTTTAACCTTCTTGCTCATCCGTTAACAGCGGTAGTCCTGTTTGCTTGGATTTCTGGTAATCCAATTTATATAGGTCTAACAATTGTCGTTTACTTAGCTTTCTTAGTTCTCCTACGAACAAGAAGAGAAGCTATCTATCGTTATTTAAAAGTAATGTCAGATAAAAACAGTGGATTTGAAGGCTCTAGCGAAAAAATTTTTATCTCAGAAGACTAGTTGTAATGGAGGAAATATACATGAAAAAAATTGATGGACATGCACATATTGTTAATACTATTGCTGGTTTTAATGGTAAAGGACGTCTAAATGCTATCGGCGATGGCTATGCTATTTGGGATGATGGAGATTTGATTAAATTAATTCCAGACGGCTATGGTGATCAATCGTTTACAGCAGAATCTTTTTTGAAATTTATGGATGCTAATGAGGTTGAAAAAGCAGTCATTCTACAAGGTCATCTCAATGGATACCAAAATTATTATACCCATCTTGCTATTAAAAAATATCCAGAACGCTTTACGGGAGCTTTTTCTGTAGATCCTTTCGCTGAAAATGCCATGCAGATTGTTCAACGTTATGTTGAAGTACTAGGTTTTCGTGCCATTAAATTTGAAATCAGCCAAGGTGGGGGTATTCACGGTTATCGTGGACAAAAAACACCATTTCGTTTAGATACAGATTCCCATGTTAGTCGTATTTTAACTTATCTCTTAAATTATCCTGGTTTTGTAGTGACCGTCGATTATGGCAATTGGGATCAAATCAGCCACCAACCTGATGCCATTGCTAATCTAGCTCGCCTATATTCAAGCCTTGATTTTGTCGTTTGTCACTTGTCATTCCCGCATGCTGATACACCAAATCGTCTGCGTGCAGAACTTAGCATGTGGAAGGACTTAGATAATGTCTATACTGATATTTCAGCTATTCAAGATATTGATAGTCCAGACCAATTTCCTTTTCCTAAATCTGAGCAAAATGTCCGTATTGCTAAAGAGATTCTGGGGGCAAAGCGTATTATTTGGGGAACAGATTCTCCTTGGTCAGCAACATTTAACACCTATGAAGAATTGGCAACTTGGTTAGAAGAAGTTGATATTTTTTCACAAGAAGAATTGGAAGATGTTCTCTATAACAATGCAGAACGTGTTTACTTCAAGCAGTCCGCTATTGAAGCTAATCAGCAAGCTATAGATCCTGTTACAAAAGATTTAGGTCTGTATTAAGAGATATTAGGAGTTTGGAACAATAAAGTGTTTCAAACTCATTTTGTCATTTGGAAACCTATGAACATTAGAGTTGTTTTGATATCAGCTCTCAACTATTGATAAATACAATATCCAAGTAAGTTATCATCAGGGAGAGCCAGTTGATATTTAAGAGGCTTACTCATTTTTATAAGAAAGGATAAGCGATGCGCTATTTTTTGAGTATTGATTATGGTGGAACAAGCACAAAAGCAATTTTATTTGATAATAAGGGGAGAGAAATTCTGGTGTCTTCTTTTCCAACTTTAAGAATAGAAAATAAACCTGGATTTCGCGAAATTGATTTGGAAACCATGTGGCAGGCCATCTGTGATTCTATCAAAGAAGTTATTAAAAAAGCAGCTATTAAGAGCTCAGACATTGCAGCGGTAGTGCCTATTGGTCATGGTAAAGGACTTTACTTGTTAAATAAAGACAAGGCAATTTTTTGCCACGGAATTTTATCAACGGATGAGCGTGCCAAAGATTTAGCAGCTAATTTTGAAACTAATATTGATGACCTTTGGGGGCTGACAAAGCAACATGTTGTAGGTGTTCAAAGTCCAGTTTTATTAAGATGGTTGAAAGAGTATGAACCTGCGATTTATGATCAGATTGGCTGGATTATGTCGGCAAAGGATTTTATTCGTTTTAAGTTAACGGGTAAAATTAATCAAGAATATGGCGATGCTTCAGGTAATCACTGGATAAATTTTCAAACAGGAACTTATGACCCAGCTATTCTAAGTTTTTTTGGCATTGATGAGATGTTTCAAGCACTGCCAAAGTTAGTGGATTGTAAGGATATCGTAGGTACAGTAACAAAAGAGGTTGCCAGTTTAACAGGATTAGTAGAAGGAACCCCGGTCTTAGGAGGCTTATTTGATATTGATGCATGCGCTATTGGTTCAGGTGTTTTAGAAGAAGACATGTTTAGTGTGATTTCTGGAACTTGGAATATCAATGCTTTTCCAAGCAAACAAGCGGCTAGTCAGAGTAGTGGTCAAATGAATTCTTCTTTTCCAAACTGTGATTTTTTGGTTGAAGCTAGTAGCCCAACTTCTGCTGGGAATTTAGATATTATTTTAAAAATGCTCATGTCAGAAGAAATGAAAAATATTGAAGAACATGGGGCTGAATCTATCTATGAGACTCTCGAAATATTTTTGGAGAACACAGATGCAACCTATAACGATCTTATTTTTCTCCCTTTTTTATATGGTAGCAATGTCTCCACAGATGCCAAGTCCTGTTTTTTTGGTTTAAGTACTCGAACTACCAAGTCACACATGCTACGTTCAGTTTATGAAGGGATTGCTTTTGCTCATAAACAACACATTGACCAACTTATCTTAGCTAAAGGTTCTGCTCCCCGGGTTATTAGAATGACTGGTGGAGCAACGCATTCAAAGGCTTGGGTTCAAATTTTTGCAGATATTCTAAACCTACCAATTGAGACAGTAGAAGCCAGTGAGGTAGGTGGTTTAGGGGGCGCTCTGATTGCTAGGTCGACCTTGGATAGTATTTCTTTGGAGCAAGCTGTGGCAGAAATGGTATCTGTCAAAGATTCTTATCAGCCAAATTCGGAACAAGGTCAGTATTACCAGAGAAAATATGACATCTATCAGCAATTATTAGGGGCCATGGCTCCCGCTTGGCAATCTTTAGCTGCCTTGTCGAAACTATCATAAAAAGAATAGAAAGAAAAGGAAATGTTTGAAAAAGAAAATCTTATTATCAATAGTATTGCATTTAAAGCCCAATTAGAAGCAGGGCTTTTACAAGAAAATCTCTTAGAGCAAGTTTTCGCAATGGGATTTAAAAAGTTTGAGATTCGTCGGGAGTTTTTAAAAAGTATTCCCCAAGAGTTAAAATCTTTAAAAGAAAAAGCAGACCAATTAGATCTAGTATTGTTTTATAGCGTTAATGAAAATCTACTAGTCAATGATAAGATTAACCCTAATTTAAATGGCTTAATACAAGAAGCAGGAATTCTTGGTGCTCCTTTTTTAAAGTTGAATATTGGTGATGCGACTAGTTTGACTTTAGCAACTCTGCAAGCTTTAAAAGAACTGCTATCAAGTGATATGAGAATTTTTGTAGAAAATAATCAAGATCCTAGAGGAGGGAGTCTCTCTAATTGCTCTTACTTTATGTCATTAGCCCGTCAAGTTGACTTACCTATAAGTTTCGTTTTTGACACGGCAAATTGGGCATTTCTTGGGGAATCCCTTTCCCAAGCGACTTTAAAGATGCGTGAGTTTACCACTTATCTTCATTGTAAAAATTATCAGAAAACATGGTTTGGTATAGAAAATAGTACTTCTTTATTTGAAGGGGAGATTGATATGGAACCTCTCATCTCACAATTTCCCAAAGCAAGATATCTAGCACTAGAATATATGACAACAAGTAACCAATTACTAGCTGATGCCCACAAATTAAACCAACTTAAGCGAGAGAGCTTTTAAAAAAGAGAGATGCAAAGTCGCTGAAATAATGATAAAATAGGCAAAGATAGATTTTAAGGGGAAGATTGAAATGGTGCTCTTGCTAGATAAAAAAAGCTACGATTTATTATCTTATTTGATTAAACTTGATAAGCCTCAGACAGTAATGGCCATTTCAAAAGCATTAGGACAATCACGGCGAAAGGTCTATTATCACTTAGAAAAAATTAATGAGGCTTTGCCTGAGGTGGTTAGTCAAATTATTTCCTTGCCACGCATTGGGATTCTCTTAGATCAGAAACAAAAAGAAGCTTGTCGATATTTACTGAAAGATGTGACGGATTATAACTATGTTATGAAAAGTGACGAACGCATGAAATTATCTGCTATTTTTATTGCGATTTCGACACAACGTGTCACAATTGAGAAGTTAATGCAGATTAATGATGTATCTCGTAATACGATCTTAAACGATCTAAATGAATTACGAGAGACTTTGGCGGCTTACGAGTACTCTATTCAACTGCATTCGACAAAGTCAATGGGTTATTACTTTGAATGTTATCCTTTGTCTTATATTCAATTTCTCTATAAGATGTTAGATGATATATACCACGGGGGCAATCAAACCTTCCTTGATTTCTTTCATCATAAATTAGAAGAACATTTAGCAAAGACAACTTATTTTTCAAGTGAGTTCACTCGCTTTCTTGATGACTACCTCTCTGATTCACAAGCTCAGCTGGGGAAGCGTATTAACAGTCAAGATAGTCATTTTATGATTCAAATTCTACCTTTTATCTTGTTAAGTTATCGTAATATGCGCTGTGATTATCAGGTCATTGAAACATTAAAAAAAGATTTTAATCTGATTTGGAAGCGTAAAGAATATTATATTGCCAAGGACCTAGCAAAAGAGCTATATAAACACTTTAAGTTGCATTTAGATGATATTGAAGTTGGCTTGGTAGCCATGTTAATGTTATCTTTTCGAAAGGATAAAGATAGTCATGTAGAAAGTCCAGATTATGATGATATGCGGACGACGCTTAGCCATTTTATTAAGGCTCTTGAAGATCGGTTTGATTTGCAGTTCACTCATAAACAGGAATTGATTAAACAACTAACCCAACATTGCAAGGCTCTGATTTACCGTAAGAAATATGGAATTTCATCAGTCAATCCTTTGACCGAGCACATTCAAAAAAAGTACCAAACTTTATATCAGGAAACAGTTTCTTGTGCCACTATTTTAGAAGAGGCTTGGGCAGTTCGCTTGTCAGACGATGATCTTGCATTTTTAACCATTCATTTAGGTGGGGAGCTTAGAAATAGTCTTGATAAAGTGGAAGAAACGCGCTTTATTATTGTTTCTGATGATGGCATTGCCATTCAAAAAATTGTTCTTCAGCAATGTAGTCAATACTTAAAAAGTGAGCATATTTTAGCAGTTTTTACGACAGAACAGTTTGAAAGTGTTAAAGATCTTTTAGATGTTGATGTTGTCATCACGACAAATCGAGATTTGGATAGTCCATTTACCACTATCGCTGTTGATCCCATATTAAATGATGATCATATTTTATCATTAATTCGTCTCGCTAAGCGGCAAAATATTAACAAAGAGTCACGTTTTACGGACCAATTAGCAAAATGTATCAGTCAATATATTGCTGATGAGTCCGAAAACTATGGCTTGAAAATGGAAATTGAAGCCCTTATTCATCGCGAGCTACTTCAAGATTTTAAGAATAGTTAGACATACCTCGACGCTTCCCAAGGACGGAATGACTGTTGGGGATTTTTTAGTTTCGTCACCTTTTAAAGCGTCCATTTTTGAACACATAGCTGTGTGAGACTTGGTCTTTTTTAGTTTTCGAGAGAGTAATATACTTAAAGTACATAAATCATTATTATCGGAGGAAAGTATTAATGGCAAAAGTACAAGACATTACTCGTGAATCGTGGATTTTAAGCACATTTCCAGAATGGGGAACATGGTTGAATGAAGAAATTGAAGAAGAAGTAGTTCCTGAAAACAATGTCTCTATGTGGTGGTTAGGGAATTGTGGTATTTGGATTAAAACGCCAGCTGGAGCTAATATCGTGATGGATCTTTGGTCAAATAGAGGGAAGTCGACTAAAAAGGTCAAAGATATGGTTCGCGGGCATCAGATGGCTAATATGGCTGGTGTTCGCAAATTACAACCTAATTTGCGTGTTCAACCTATGGTTATTGATCCTTTTGCTATTAATGAACTAGACTACTACTTTGTTTCTCACTTCCATAGTGATCATATTGATATCAATACAGCTGCAGCAGTTATTAATAATCCAAAATTAGCCCATGTGAAATTGGTTGGCCCGTATGAGTGTGGTGAAATCTGGAAAAAATGGGGTGTCCCTGAGGAACGAATTATTATTGTAAAACCAGGTGATAGCATTACAATTAAAGATATGAAAGTTACTGCTGTAGAATCTTTTGACCGTACCTGTCTAGTTACCTTACCTGTCGAAGGTGCAGATGCTCAAGGCGGTGAATTAGCTGGTTTGGCTGTAACAGATGAAGAGATGGCTCGTAAAGCTGTAAACTACGTTTTTGAAACACCAGGTGGAACTATTTATCATGGAGCAGATTCACACTTCTCAAATTACTTTGCCAAACATGGTCGTGATTTCTCGATTGATGTCGCTCTCAATAATTATGGTGAAAACCCACTTGGTATTCAGGACAAGATGACTTCTGTGGACTTGTTAAGAATGGCAGAAAATCTCCGTGCCAAAGTTATCATTCCTGTTCACTATGACATTTGGTCCAACTTTATGGCTTCAACAGATGAAATTTTGGAACTTTGGAAAATGCGGAAGGAAAGATTACAGTATGATTTCCATCCTTTCATATGGGAAGTTGGTGGAAAATATACTTATCCACTAGACAAAGATAAAATCGAATACCATCATCCAAGAGGCTTTGATGATTGCTTCTTAGAAGATTCTAATATCCAATTTAAAGCTTTGCTATAGCCTTAAAGTATTGAGCAAGTGGGATTACTATGAAGACAAAGTTACTTTGTCTTCTTTTTTATTTCCTCTTTCTTTACTAGCTTGAAACGATGAAGAGATATATTGTAGATTAAAAGACAGAAGGCTACTGGTAAAGGTAAGCTTAAGTATCCCTTCTCATTATAATCGAATACTAAGTATGGCTCCTTCTCTCAATTCAAATAATAGCTGAGCTAAGCCATCAAAAGGATTTTATGTTAAAATGTAAGAAAATAAGGAGAGAAATGAGGGGAGTCTATGAAGAAAGTATTATTAATAGTTAATCCAGCTTCTGGTGGCGAACAAGCCAAGGAATTTGAAAAAGAAGTACGTGATAAATTAACAAATCATTTTGATCATGTCGACACCCGATATACAGAGGATATCGGTGACGCTAAAGCTTTTGCACGAGAAGCTTCGGAAAAGCATTATGACAGTGTTTTTGTCATGGGTGGAGATGGGACAGTTAATGAAGCAGTCAACGGTATTGCTGAGCAAGGCTATGTGCCAAAGTTTGGATTTCTACCACTGGGAACAGTCAATGATTTGGCTAGGGCTTTAGAGATTCCCCTAGATCCTCAAAAAGCTATTGATCGCTTGAATTTTGAGCAGACTCGTTCTTTAGATATTGGTAAAGTAAATGACAGTTATTTTACCAACATTGTGGCTATTGGTAATATTCCAGCTTCCATTAATAATGTGGATGACAAACAAAAAACGCTTCTTGGGCCAATGGCCTATGTCATTTCAGGAATGAAGGAAATTTTAGGGAATAAAACTTATGATTTTGAGATGATAACACCTGAAAAAAGAAAAGAAATTAAAGGATCCTTGATTTTAGTCGGATTAACTAATTCAGTTGGTGGCATGGATCGTTTTACCTCAGAGGCTGAGGTGGATGATGGCTTCTTACATTTGGTATTTACTAAAGATCAAACTCTTTTAGAAACTTTAAAAGCGTTACCGACACTACTTTCAAAAGATGATCAAACTGATGATATTGTGGCTTATGAAAAAGTCAAACAGGTAACCATTACTGTTAAAAATGAGAAATTGCAAACAAATGTTGATGGAGACCAAGGTGACTATCTCCCTGTAACATTAAAAGTCCTTCCTAGTCACCTTCAAGTATATACTTGTTTATCATAAAAAAGTTGTGGAATACAATCCACTTCTTTTTTTATGCGGTCACTTGTTGTTCTGAAGGCGTTCTTGTAGGTTATTTGTCAATAGTAGCAGAGGAAAGAAAGCGATTGCTAAGGGATTTTCGGTCATTTCAGCAAGGGTTCAGAGTTGACATAAGTGACCACACATGGTATTATCGTATATGTTCTGTTTGGAATATGAAAGGTTTCGTTGATAATTATGAGAAAGTAAAAAGTGTTTTCTACATTATTATTATGAAACTGTTAAAGAAAAAATAAGAGAGGTTTACGATGGGAAATATACTAGAAGTTAGGCATCTGACAAAAATATTTGGAAAAAAGCAAAAAGTTGCCTTAGAGATGATAAAGCAAGGGAAAAGTAAAACAGAAATCTTTAAGAAAACAGGGGCAACTGTAGGGGTCTATGATGCAAGCTTCGATGTCAAAGAAGGCGAAATATTCGTTATTATGGGGCTATCAGGGAGTGGTAAATCAACTTTAGTTCGAATGCTTAATCGATTGATTGAACCTTCTGCAGGAGCAATTGAACTTGAAGGAAAAGATATCTCAAAAATGAATGCAGAAAATCTCCGAGAAGTCAGACGTCATGATATTAATATGGTTTTTCAAAGCTTTGCTCTTTTCCCACATAAAACAATCTTAGAGAATACGGAGTTCGGATTAGAATTAAGGGGAGTGCCAAAAGCGGAACGCCAAGAGAGAGCTGAAAAAGCTCTTGACAATGCAGGTTTGCTTAGTTTTAAAGATCAATACCCAAATCAGTTATCAGGTGGTATGCAACAGCGCGTAGGCTTAGCAAGAGCACTTGCAAATGGCCCTAAAATACTTTTGATGGATGAAGCTTTCTCTGCACTTGACCCGCTAATTAGACGTGATATGCAAGATGAATTGGTAGATTTACAAGATTCAACTGGTCAAACCATTATCTTTATCAGCCATGATTTAAACGAAGCGCTGCGTATCGGTGACAGGATTGCTTTGATGAAGGATGGTCAAATTATGCAGATTGGCACAGGAGAAGAAATTTTAACTAATCCAGCCAATGATTTTGTTCGTGAATTCGTAGAAGATGTTGATCGCTCTAAAGTTTTAACCGCACAAAATATTATGATTAAACCATTTACAACAACAGTGGAGATTGATGGCCCGCAGGTTGCTCTAAATCGCATGCATACTGAAGAGGTTTCGATGCTTATGGCAACGAATCGTCGTCGTCAACTTGTTGGTACTTTGACGGCTGACGCCGCTATCAAGGCAAGAAAAGAAGGTTTACCTCTAGAAGCAGTAATTGATCGTGAGGTTAGAACTGTTGATAAAGACACTACTATTACAGACATCATGCCATTAATCTATGATTCATCAGCACCTATTGCTGTTACTGACGATCAGAATCGCCTCTTGGGTGTTATCATTCGTGGGCGTGTCATCGAAGCTTTGGCTAATATTCCAGAAGAAGATGATACCACAATCATTAGAACGGTAGATAATGAGCAAGAGGTCACAGACCAACCCCTTAATAATGGGGTGGCAATGGCAGAGCAATCTGAGTAAGAGGGAGATAATATTTTGGGAAATATATTAGAAACAAAATTACCAGTGGCTAAGCTGGTAGAAAAATTAACAGAATGGCTAACTCATACTTTTTCTGGTTTGTTTAATTTTCTACAAACCATTGGAAGTTATGTAATGGATTGGATAACAAGTGTACTTTTATTTATTAATCCCTTACTATTTATTGTACTAGTAACAGCAGCTGTTTTCTTCTTAGCTAAGAAGAAATGGCCTTTGGCAACCTTTACCTTTCTTGGTTTGCTCTTTATCTATAATCAAGGTTTATGGGAACATTTGATTAATACTTTCACCTTAGTCTTGGTAGCCAGTTTAATTTCAATCATTATAGGAATTCCACTGGGGATTTGGATGGCTAAAAGTGCTACCGTTAGACAAATTGTTAACCCTATTTTGGACTTTATGCAAACCATGCCAGCCTTTGTTTACCTTATTCCGGCGGTTGCTTTCTTTGGTATTGGGATGGTTCCGGGAGTTTTCGCATCTGTTATTTTTGCCTTACCTCCGACTGTTCGTTTTACCAACTTAGGAATTAGTAATATCTCAACAGAGTTGGTAGAAGCGTCAGATGCTTTTGGTTCAACCCCTCGCCAAAAATTATTAAAAGTTGAACTTCCTTTAGCTAAAAATACCATCATGGCGGGAATTAACCAGACTATGATGTTAGCACTTTCTATGGTTGTTACAGGATCAATGATCGGTGCCCCTGGTCTTGGTCGTGAAGTCTTATCAGCCTTACAACATGCTGATATTGGTACTGGTTTTGTTTCTGGTTTGGCTTTAGTTATTTTAGCGATTATTCTAGACCGTACAACACAAAGTATTAACAGTAAGCAAGAAGATAAAGCAGCAGCTGGCAAAACCAATAAAATAGTTGGTTTGCTAGCCTTGGGATTTTTTATCATTGCAGCCCTTGGCCAAACTATTGTAAGTATGAGTTCAGGTTCAGGTGAAAAGGGTGAAAAGGTCAAGATTGCTTATATGCAATGGGATTCAGAAATTGCTTCAACTAATGTTATTGCTGAAGTTTTAAAACAAGAAGGCTATCGTGTAGAAATGACGCCACTAGATAATGCTGTTATGTGGCAAACCGTTGCTAATGGTAATGCGGACTTTACAGTAAGCCCTTGGTTGCCCGTCACACAAGCCGAACATATGAAAAAATATAAAAATCAAGTGGATAATTTAGGTCCTAACCTGAAAGGAACTAAATTAGGTCTGGTTGTTCCCAAGTATATGAAAAATGTAAACAGTATTGAGGATTTATCGGACCAAGCCAAGAAAAAGATTACCGGTATTGAGCCAGGTGCAGGGATTACAACTGCTACACAAAAAACATTAAAGGCTTATCCAAACTTGGCTGACTGGGAGTTAGTCTTATCTTCAACCGGTGCCATGACGACTTCCCTAGACCAAGCTATTAAAAACAAGGAAGAAATTGTTGTAACCGGCTGGTCACCACACTGGATGTTCTCTAAATACGATTTGAAATACCTTAAAGATCCTAAGAAAACTTTAGGTTCAGAAGAAAATATCAATAGTATTGCTCGTAAAGGTCTGAAAAAAGACATGCCAAAACTTTATAAGATTGTCGATAAATTCCACTGGACAATAGCAGATATGGAGTCAGTCATGTTAGATATGAACAACGGTATGAAACCAGAAGATGCTGCTAAAAAATGGGTTAAAGCTAACCAAGATAAAGTTAAAAAATGGATTAACTAAAAGAATTGCCATAAAAAACCTTTGAATCATATTCAAAGGTTTTTTGGTGATTGCTTTAAAAGGTCAAAGAGACTAGGCTTGTGTTATAATAAGGCTATGGAAAACAAGAATAAACTATTATTAATTGATGGCTCTTCAGTGGCCTTTCGTGCTTTTTTCGCTCTTTACAATCAAATCGATCGTTTTCGAAATCAGTCTGGCCTTCACACCAATGCTATTTATGGCTTCCACCTTATGTTGGATCATATGATGAAGCGGGTACAGCCGACCCATATTTTGGTGGCTTTTGATGCAGGTAAAACAACTTTTCGTACTGAGATGTATGCTGATTACAAGGCTGGTCGTGCTAAAACGCCAGATGAATTTCGCGAGCAGTTCCCTTATATCCGTGAGATGTTAACAGCTCTTGGCGTCCCTTTCTATGACCTGGCTAACTACGAAGCTGATGATATTATCGGAACTCTTGATAAAATGGCAGAGCGGACAGAAGTGCCATTTGATGTCACCATTGTTAGTGGTGACAAAGACTTGATTCAACTAACTGATGCTAATACTGTTGTTGAAATCTCAAAAAAAGGAGTGGCAGAATTTGAAGAATTCACGCCAGCTTATCTCAAGGAGAAAATGGGACTGACTCCTGAGCAATTTATTGATTTAAAAGCATTGATGGGTGATAAATCTGATAATATCCCTGGGGTCACTAAAATTGGAGAAAAAACAGGCCTCAAGTTACTACATGAATATGGTAGTTTAGAAGGTATCTATGCTAATATTGATCATTTTAAGGCTTCTAAAATGAAAGAAAACTTGATTAATGACAAGGAACAGGCCTTTTTATCTAAAACCCTTGCAACAATCAATACAGATGCACCGATAACTATCGGTTTAGAAGATTTGATTTATCAGGGACCAAACGTTGATGCTTTAGCTGCATTTTACGATGAGATGGGCTTTGTGCAATTGCGGACAGCTTTAAAAACGCAATTACCAAGTTCTTCAGTTATTGAAATGAACTATCAGGAAGTCATTGATAATGTGACGGACGAGATGTTTGCTGAAGATAGTTTTTTCTACTTTGAAATCCTAAAAGATAATTATCACCGCGAAGCTATAACTGCTTTTGCTTGGGGGAATCAAGAGGCTATTTATGTCAGTCAGAATCCTGAATTGTTGCGTCAGCCATTGTTTACAAAAGTTTTAGAGAAACCAATTTTTACCTATGATTTCAAGAGGGCAAAAGTTCTTTTAAATCATCTGGGAATAGAGATTCCCGAGGCTGCTTTTGATGCACGTCTCGCCAACTACCTTTTATCGAATGTTGATGATAATGAATTAGCTACTATTGCTAGGTTACATACTAGTATCAGTTTAGAGTCCGATGAGGCTATCTATGGGAAAGGTGTTAAACGTGCTTTTCCAGCTAAAGATCTTCTTTTTTCCCATTTAGCTCGTAAGGTGGCTGTTCTTGCGGCTAGTAAGCCAGTTATGCTGGAAAAACTGGCGGATAACGGACAAAGTGACCTCTATTACAAGATTGAGTTGCCATTAGCGAATGTTCTAGCTAAGATGGAAATTGCTGGTATAAAAGTCAATAAACAGACTCTTATGGAAATGGCCGAGCAAAATAGGAATGTTATTGACGCTTTGACACAAGAAATTTATGACTTAGCAGGTGAAGAGTTTAATATTAATTCACCAAAACAATTAGGTAGTATCCTTTTTGAGAAAATGCAGTTACCTTTAACAATGACTAAGAAAACTAAAACGGGTTATTCAACAGCTGTTGATGTTTTGGAACGATTAGCTCCGATTGCACCAATTGTTGCTAAGATACTTGATTACCGACAAATTACAAAATTGCAATCAACCTATTTGATTGGTTTACAAGACTATATTATGGAAGATGGCAAAATCCATACGCGATATGTCCAAGATTTGACGCAAACAGGCCGCTTATCAAGTACTGACCCCAACCTACAGAATATTCCAATTCGAATGGAACAGGGGCGTCTAATCCGTAAAGCCTTTACCCCATCTAGTGATGATTCGGTTCTCTTAAGTTCTGATTATTCACAAATTGAATTACGTGTCTTGGCGCATATATCAGGTGATGAACATTTGATTGCTGCTTTTAATAACAATGCTGATATTCATACAGCGACGGCTATGCGTGTTTTCGGTATTGAGAAAGAAACAGATGTTACTCCAAATGATCGTCGTAATGCCAAGGCTGTTAATTTTGGTATCGTTTATGGTATCTCTGATTTTGGGCTTTCAAACAATTTGGGGATTAGTCGTAAAAAAGCGCGTGACTATATTGACACCTACTTTGAACGTTACCCAGGTATTAAGGCATATATGGATTCTGTGGTTCGAGAGGCTAAGGACAAGGGTTATGTTGAAACACTCTTTAAGCGTCGTCGTGAATTACCGGATATCAATTCTCGTAATTTCAACGTAAGATCTTTTGCGGAGCGAACAGCCATTAACTCACCTATTCAAGGGAGCGCAGCTGATATTCTTAAAATAGCCATGATTAACCTAGATAAAGCCCTAGCCGACAGAGCGTTTAAGGCTAAAATGTTACTTCAAGTGCATGATGAAATTGTCCTTGAGGTACCTAATCAAGAATTAGTTACTGTTCGGCAACTGGTCAAGGAAATAATGGAAGATGCTGTTGACTTGGCGGTACCCTTACGTGCGGACGAGAATTCAGGCCAATCATGGTATGAAGCCAAATAAGCCTTGAAGAGTCTAGGGGTTAAAGTTTTTTTAGCGATCTAATATTTTTATGTTATAATGAAAGGGAAATTGTACTGACAGTGATTGTAAAGGTCACTTATGATAGGAAAATGAGGAAATCAATGACTTATACCTTTCAAAATCCGCCAGAAGAAACACTCAAAACCTACCTTAGCCAGGCTAAAACAATTGCTGTTGTTGGACTTTCAGATCGACCTGAAACGGCTGCTTATGGTGTTGCTAAGTTTTTGCAGGCAATGGATTATCAGATAATCCCCGTCAACCCTAAACTGGCTGGTCAAACCGTTTTAGGACAAAAAGTTTATGCAAGCTTACAAGACATTCCCATATCTATTGATATTGTTGATGTTTTTAGGCGTAGCGAAGCTTTGCCACAAGTTGCAGAGGATTTTATCGAAACGGATGCAAAGGTTTTTTGGGCACAATTAGGCCTCCAAAGTCAGGAAGCTGAGAAGCTCTTAAGGGCTAGTGGGCACCAAGATATTGTCATGAATAGATGCCTCAAAATAGACTATCGGAATATTATATTGAATCAAGATTAAAACTACCCGCCAAAATAGATTGTTAGGAGATTGCTTATGGATGTTCATTCACATAACCAACAAGCTTTAGATGCCTTTGAAAATGTTTTAGAGCATCTACGAGAAAGACATATTAGAATTACAGAAACGCGTAAGGCTATTATTTCATATATGGTTTTGTCAACAGAGCATCCAAGTGCGGACAAAATTTACCGCGATTTAAAGGGCGATTTTCCTAACATGAGCTTGGCCACCGTTTACAATAATTTAAAAGTATTAGTAGATGAGGGATTTGTTTCTGAAATTAAAATTTCCAATGATTTAACTACATATTATGATTTTATGGGCCACCAGCATGTTAATGTGGTTTGTGAGGACTGTGGTAAGATTGCTGATTTCATGGATGTCGATGTAATGGATGTAGCTAAGGAAGCTTATGATCAAACTGGCTATAAAGTTACTCGGATTCCTATCATCGCTTATGGCATCTGTCCAGAATGTCAGAAGAAAAGTAAACGACTCTATTAATCAATGTAAAAAACCAACAAGGATATAAAACTTGTTGGTTTTTTCATATATCAATGAAAGAAGATGATTTATCTAGATTTATTTTAGGCATTATCTCTGCTATTTTGCCTCTTCCTTAGAAACCTTAAGGTCTTCGTAGAAATAGAGTTCAGAGGTTGTTAGGTAAGGATAGAGATAAATGATTAATAACCCAAAAGATAGTAATAAGAGAATAAACCATCCTAGAAAACTAAGATGTAAAAGAAAATTTTTCCACTTGTAACCTTTTGTTAAGGAGACACTTTGATCAATGATATCTGATGCTCCAGTATAGCTTCCATTTTGTAATTGATCAAACAGAATATACTGACTTTTTGAATAGGCATATTGACGATTAATAGCAATAGCAAGACCAATAAGGCTAGTAATAACCCCAATAACAATGGGGAGAAGCGCTACCGATAAACCATTCGTCTGATAGAGATAGATACCTAAGGCTGTGATTGCTAATCCGAGGAGTAAAATAAGTGACCAAACCAATAAAAGGAGCCAACGAATTAAGCTAAGAAAGAGAATTTTCCAGAAGAAAGGCCTAGAAAAGCTGAGACCTAAATCATTAAACGATACTCGGTTTTGTTGGCGTCGGATGACCTTTAAGATGGTAAAAGCAGCGGAGAGGCCTAGTAAGCTTGAGATAATATTCAGAATGGTTGGGAAGATTGAAGCAAAGATAGACAGTTGAATTTGTTCTTCAATTAAATAATTTTGATGAATTTGAATACTAATTAAAAAGAAAATAAATAAAATGGGAAGAAAAAATAATTGGTATTTACCAGGCAAGCCTTTTAGTGTGGCTTTAGCTTGGTTTTTGTATTGAGATAACTTCATTTAGCCTCCTTTTAGTATATTTTATTATAGCATAAGTTAGAATGCTTTTCGACTACCAGATTGTTCCTTAAAGGTCATGACAATCCCTCTTTTTTTTGATAGAATAATAGAGCTGTAGACGAAAAAGACTAGGTCATACTTAGTTTGATCAAAGCGCAAGACTGTTATTCTTGAAAGCGAGGAAAAAATGACTGATTATCCAATAAAGTACCGTCTCATAAAAAAAGAAAAACATACTGGGGCTCGCCTTGGGGAAATTATTACGCCCCACGGAACTTTCCCAACGCCTATGTTTATGCCCGTTGGTACACAGGCTACTGTTAAAACACAATCTCCTGAAGAGCTCAAACAGATGGGCTCAGGAATTATCCTCTCCAATACCTACCATTTGTGGTTACGACCTGGAGATGAATTGATTGCAAAAGCTGGAGGGCTTCATAAGTTTATGAACTGGGACCAGCCTATTCTAACGGACTCAGGTGGTTTCCAAGTTTATTCTCTAGCTGATTCTCGTAATATAACGGAGGAAGGGGTAACCTTTAAGAATCATCTTAACGGTTCAAAAATGTTCCTCTCACCAGAGAAGGCTATTTCAATTCAAAACAATCTGGGTTCTGATATCATGATGAGTTTTGATGAATGCCCACAATTCTACCAACCTTATGATTATGTCAAAAAATCAATTGAAAGAACAAGCCGTTGGGCAGAAAGAGGTCTCAAAGCTCACCGTCGCCCACATGATCAAGGTTTATTTGGAATTGTTCAAGGAGCTGGTTTTGAAGATTTACGTCGCCAATCAGCAGCTGACTTAGTCGCTATGGATTTCCCTGGTTATTCCGTTGGTGGTTTGGCTGTTGGTGAATCACATGAAGAGATGAATGCTGTTCTTGATTTTACAACACCTTTACTACCAGAAAATAAACCGCGCTACTTGATGGGGGTAGGAGCGCCAGATAGCTTGATTGATGGTGTTATCCGTGGTATTGACATGTTTGACTGCGTACTACCAACCCGTATCGCTCGTAACGGAACTTGTATGACTAGTCAAGGACGTTTAGTTGTTAAGAATGCTAAATTTGCTGAAGATTTTACTCCCCTTGACCATGATTGTGATTGTTATACTTGTCAAAATTATAGCCGAGCTTATATTCGTCACTTGCTGAAAGCAGATGAAACATTTGGTATTCGTCTGACAAGTTATCATAACCTCTATTTCTTGGTAAATCTTATGAGAAAAGTTCGTCAAGCTATTATGGACGATAACCTTTTGGAGTTTCGTGAAGATTTCCTTGAGCGTTATGGCTATAATGTTTCTAACCGGAACTTTTAAAAAAACAGAGTTTAGCTCTGTTTTTTTAGTGTTCTACTGTTACCTATTTTATTAAAGGAGGTTGACAAAGGTTTTTTTTTTCATTAAACTGATAGACAGAAAAGAGATATTATGGATTATTATGGAATGGATTTAGATCATGAATCACGTTGCTGTCATTATCATGGACCTAAAGATATTGCTGCCTTAAAATGCCAAGCTTGTCAAAAATATTATGCCTGTTACCAGTGCCACGATAGTTTAGAGGATCATAGTTTTAGCCCCAGCGGCAAGACTGAACTATTTCCAGTATTATGTGGCTCCTGTAAGAGTCAGCTGAGCTTAGAGGCTTATGAAGGGGGCTATTGTCCCTATTGTAACAAAGCTTTTAATCCAAAATGTGCTTTTCATAAAGCTATCTATTTTAAAAAGGAGTAAAGATGTTTACAACCAAAGACTTAGCCTACATGGCTATGATGACAACCTTGATTATTATTCTTGGATTTATCCCTCCAATTCCACTAGGCTTCATTCCTGTTCCTATCGTTTTACAAAATATGGGAATCATGCTTGCAGCTTTGCTATTGGGTGGCAAAAAGGGAAGTATGTCCGTTCTTTTATTCTTATTAGTTGGATTTTTTGTTCCAGTTTTTTCAGGTAAAGCCACGACAGTTCCAGTGTTTATGGGACCAACCGCAGGGTATGTTTTTGCTTGGCTTCTAGTTCCCTTTCTTTTTGCTTTTCTTTTTAACCTGTTTAAAAAGCAGAGTAAACTCATGATTTTTGCCCTCATTTGGGTGATAGGTGTACTCTTAGTAGATATCTTTGGGGCTATTTGGTTGTCCATTCATACAGGAATGCCAATTGGTGCGGCATTGGTCTCAAATCTTGCCTTTATTCCAGGAGATACTATTAAGGCAGCACTTGCAACTCTTCTTGCATTAAAGTTAAGAGAGTCATACATTAATATTCGGTAGTGAGTAAATAAAGACTTTGTTCTTTGTTTAAAAACAGGCCTTCAGGGGGGCTTGTTTTTTATTCTTCAAGAAAGCTAGAAGTGAGGATTTCTGATATAATAATGGAAATGAAGAAAGAAGGTTTAGTCTTATGAAAATTACAACCTTAGGCTCTTGGGGAGGATATCCTTATAAAGATCAAGGGACAACCTCATATCTTTTGACTGGCCATGATGGCTTTCAGCTTTTAATGGATGCTGGTAGTCGTGCTTTAAATGAATTAGAAAAAGTAGTGAGTCCTCTAGATTTAGATGCCGTTATCATCAGTCATTATCATCCTGATCATGTGGCTGATTTGGGTGTTCTTCGTCACTATCGTCAACTCTACCCCAAGCAGCTATGGGAACCTAAACTATTACCTATTTATGCACACAATGAAGACCAAACTGAATTTGCCAAATTAAGCTTACCAGATGTCTCTGTTGGTATAGCTTATGATGTGGAAGGTTCACAATCCATTGGCCCTTTTGATATTTCCTTTATTAAAACGGTTCATCCTGTTGTTTGCTATGCTTTTCGTATTGTCGAGCGACAAACAGGACAGGTTTTAGTATTTACGGCAGATACCGGTTATTTTGATGATTTAGCCTCATTTGCAGCAGATGCAGACCTCTTTTTGGCAGATGTTTATCTTTATGAAGGTAATGAAAATCATATAGCGCACTTAACCACTAAAGAAGCAGGGCAAATTGCTCAGCAAGCTAAGGTAAAAAAACTAGTTCTCACCCATATGCCTCCTGTTCCACCGCAGGGTATTAATCCAAGTCGTCACCTCGAAATATTAAAAGAGGAAACGCAAAAATATGCAGGCTCTATTCCAGTAGAATTAGCCTTTCCTCATAAATCATGGGACTTAGGAAGTATGAACTAATGGCATATAGTCAAGATGAAAAAGAATTTTTCATGCGTGAAGCTTTGAAAGAGGCCGAGAAATCTTTGGTAAAAGCTGAAATTCCAATAGGTTGTGTCATTGTTAAGGAAGGAAAAATTATCGGACGCGGGCATAATGCCAGAGAAGAGCTAAATCAAGCTATTATGCATGCAGAAATTATGGCAATTAATGAAGCAAATGTTCACGAAGGAAATTGGAGATTGCTAGAAACTAGTCTTTTTGTAACGATTGAACCCTGTGTTATGTGCAGTGGTGCTATTGGGCTAGCAAGGATACCGCATGTGATTTTTGGAGCCCCCAATCAAAAATTTGGTGGTGCAGGGAGCTTATACCAGATTTTAACGGACCAAAGACTGAATCATCGGGTGGAATTAGAAAGTGGTCTTCTAGAAGCAGAATGTGCTCAAATTATGCAGGATTTTTTCCATCAGAGCCGTCTCCAGAAGAAAGAAGCTAAAAAGTTAGTTAAAGAGCATGCAAGTTCAGGTCTTGCCAATCAGTCCTTTTAATGGTAGAATATTAGGTGGAGCAACACTTGTGCGTGAAGTGGGTCAGGGGAGGAATCCAGCAGCCCTAAGCGATTTCGGGTGTGTGCTCTATTTTTTCTTTTTATGGGAAGCGCTATTTTCATGTGTTTTTTCTGAAAGTAGAGAAAGCTTTCAAACATTGTGAAAAAATCTTCAAAACGATTGAAAAAACGATAACAAAGAGTTAATATAGTAAATGAAGGCAAAAATTATAAGGGGTATATTATGTCACATATTAAATTTGATTATTCAAAAGTCCTTGGACAATTCGTTGCACCGCATGAATTAGACTACATGCAGATGCATGTTTCTGCAGCTGATGCGGCTTTACGTCAAGGAACAGGTCCTGGAGCTGAAATGACAGGCTGGTTAAATTTACCAGAAGATTATGACAAAGAAGAATTTGCTCGCATTCAAAAAGCAGCTACTAAAATCCAATCTGATAGTGAAGTACTCGTCGTTATTGGTATCGGTGGGTCATATCTTGGTGCGCGTGCTGCTATTGATTTCTTAAGCAATTCATTTGTTAACTTGCAAACTGCTGAAGAACGTAAGGCACCACAAATCCTCTACGCTGGGAACTCAATCTCTTCTAACTACCTTGCTGATTTAGTGGACTATGTTGCTGATAAGGATTTCTCAGTTAATGTGATTTCAAAATCAGGTACAACCACCGAACCTGCGATTGCTTTTCGTGTTTTCAAAGAACTTCTTGTTAAAAAATACGGTCAAGATGAGGCTAACAAACGTATCTATGCTACAACCGATAAGGCTAAAGGTGCTGTCAAGGTTGAAGCTGACGCCAATGGCTGGGAAACTTTCGTTGTTCCAGATAGCGTAGGTGGTCGCTTTACGGTCTTAACCCCAGTTGGTTTACTTCCGATTGCTGCTTCAGGTGCAGACATTACTAAATTGATGGAAGGTGCTAATGCAGCTCGTCAAGCTTATTCTTCAGAAAAAATCTCTGAAAATGAAGCATATCAGTATGCTGTTATCCGAAATATTCTTTATCGTAAAGGCTACATCACCGAAGTGTTTGCCAACTACGAACCGTCACTTCAATACTTTAGTGAGTGGTGGAAACAATTAGCTGGTGAATCAGAAGGTAAGGATCAAAAAGGTATTTATCCAACTTCAGCTAATTTCTCAACAGATTTACATTCCTTAGGACAATTTATCCAAGAAGGTTACCGTAATCTCTTTGAAACTGTTATTCGTGTGGATAAACCACGTAAAAATATTACTATTCCAACTGAAGCAGCTGATCTTGATGGTTTAGGCTACTTACAAGGAAAAGATGTGGACTTTGTCAATAAAAAAGCGACAGATGGTGTCCTTCTTGCCCATACAGATGGTGGTGTTCCAAATACCTACTTAACGATCCCTAACCAAGACGAGTTTACGTTAGGCTATACCATTTACTTCTTTGAAATTGCAATTGCACTTTCAGGTTATCTAAATGGTGTTAACCCATTTGATCAACCGGGTGTTGAAGCTTACAAGAAAAATATGTTTGCCCTACTTGGTAAACCTGGATTTGAAGAACTAGGTGCAGAGTTAAATGCTCGTCTTTAAAAGTCATACTTTAAAAGCCCTTAAGGGCTTTTTTATTTGGGCTTGATTAGTATCACAAATTTTAAGAGTTGGTAAAAAAGGCTGTCTTAATTCCAGCTTGAAAGCGTTTTATAATTAACTAGTAATTATAAAAAAGGAGGAATGGAATGATAGACTGGTTAAATATTGCTGGTAAGGCAGTGATTGTTACGGGTGCCTCATCTGGCATTGGTAAAGCTATAGTGGAGGAACTCTTGGAGCTAGATGTTCTGGTTGCGAATTTTGATATTGTAGACAATGCTTTAAAGCATCCTAATCTGATGTTTGTTCAGGTGGATGTGACTTCTCGTAAAGAAGTGGAAAATGGTGTCTCAAAAGTTTTGGAGCGGTTTGGTAAGATAGATGCATTGGTTAATAATGCCGGAATTAATATCCCGCGTTTATTAGTTGACCCGAAGAATCCTCGTGGTCAATACGAGTTAGACGATGAGACTTTTGATAAAATAACAACTATTAATCAAAAGGGCCTTTATTTAGTTAGTCAAGCAGTTGGCCGAATTTTAGTAGAACAAAAAGCTGGTGTTATCATTAATATGGCATCTGAAGCGGGGCTTGAAGGTTCTGAAGGACAAAGTGTTTATGCTGCTACAAAAGCAGCAGTCTATTCTTACACCCGCTCATGGTCAAAAGAGCTAGGGAAACACGGAGTACGTGTTGTTGGAATAGCCCCTGGTATTATGGAGGCTACAGGCTTAAGGACATTCGCTTATGAAGAAGCTTTGGGATATACTAGAGGAAAAACTGTTGAAGAAATTCGTGCGGGATATTCATCCACAAGTACGACACCACTTGGACGCAGTGGTAAACTCAGTGAAGTTGCGGATCTTGTTGCCTATTATATTTCTGAGCGATCAAGCTATATTACTGGAATTACGACCAATGTAGCAGGTGGGAAGACAAGAGGATGATATCCCTTTAGAAAGGATAGTCGTGGCATTAGTTAACCGTTGGTATGACATCTTAGAAACGTTAGTGATTCAAAATCAGATAACATTTGATGATTTAAGAAAGCGGCTACAGATTAGTCCACAAACACTAACAAAAAGTATTGAACAACTAAATACAGTTCTAGATGGTGACATTGAAATTATTCAGCAGAATAATCTTATTGAACTGGCTGTGTATGATTATGCAAGGTTTGAAACCATATTAACTGGAAGTTTACGCAAAGCAAGTGATTTTAACTCAGCTAGTAAACGAGTTGCTTATATCTTGAAGCGTTTGCTTGAGGCGACCTCTCCCATAATTATCGACGATTTGGCCGAAGAACTAGCTGTAAGTAGAAGTACAATCAATAAAGACTTAAAGACTGCCAAAATGATTGCTGGTGATTACCAAGTCTCTATCAAGGGTATTCCAAACCGAGGGATCCAAATTTATGGAGCAGAAATGCAATTAAGGCTTTTATTTATCCACCATGTCTACAATTATTTTGATCCGGAAATTTTAAAAAAAGATAGCTACTCCTTCTTGGAGAAAGTCTATTCATCTTATCGTCTTCCACGAAAAATTCAAGAATTGTTGACAAAAACAATTACTATAAGTATCAAACGAATTCAGGAAAATCATCACTTATCAACGGCTATCCCTTTCTATAGTAACGAAGTTAATTCAACAAGGTTTATGGAAGAAATCGTTTATCATTTAGAGTTGGATTATCATATCTCAATGAGCTACTTTGAACGGAACTTCATCTCTTTTGCTCTTAATACACAGTACATAGAAGGGCTGTCTTATCAAGAAGGGACGCTAGATCCAGACTTTATTAACTTGTATCAAAAGATGATTGCGCAAGTAAAGGACAGGCTACTGGTTCATTTTGATGACCATAAATTATTTCTTGAGATGCATACCCATCTTAAATTTTTAATTAATCGTTTGATTTTTCATATCCAAGCAAACGATCTTTTTCACGGAGAAATTCAACACAAGTACCCCTTGGCTTTTGAAATGGCGACTGTAGCTGGCAAGGTTTTAGAAGAAATCTTTTCAACTCCCCTTGAGTTATCTGAATGTAGCTACTTAGCCCTTTACTTTGAACTGATTATGCGTGAGAAGGATAAGATTAGAGAAAAAAGCTCAAAAAAAATAGCAGTTGTTTGTACTACAGGTAGGGGAACAGCTCATTTGATTTGTCAGCGTTTAGCAAAAGTTTTAGGTCCAGATATTGAAATTTCTCAATTCTCAGAGGAACAGTTTAATCCAGAAAAAGATGATAATTACTTTGCAATTTTTACAACAGTACCCCTTAAATTTGGCCAGTTAAAATCTCCACTGGTCCAAATTACTAATCTATTTAACGATCAATGGTTACAAAATGAATGGCAAAGGGTACATTATTTCCATCAAAGACGATTGCAGAGCAATATTATCCGTTTCATGAGATTGCAACCAGAAGGAACCTATCCAGATATCTTGACAAAAATGGCTGATGCTTTAGTTAAAGAAGGTTTGGTTGATTGTGGCTTTACTGAAAGAATTATCCAGAGAGAAAGAGTCCAGTCAACCATATTTGGAAATCAGATTGCCCTTCCCCATGCTCTTAACCAGCTAGACAAAAAACCAACGCTGATGGTAGGTATTTTAGATAGGCCTTATCAAGGAAATGGCCAGCAAGTAACCCTGATTTTTATGGTAGCCATCCCTGCAAAAATTGAAGAAGAAATGGAGTCGGAGTTGCTGGAACTTTATGACGATATCTTTAGGATTTCAAATGATCCTATCTTAAAGAGGGAATTAATGTCGCTTGAAACGCAAGAAGCTTTTATTCAATTGACTGAAGAAAGAGGAATTTTTTGATGGATACGATTATTGTCTTCGTTATTATAGTTATAGTAGCATATCTTGTTCAAATCATATTAGGAATGAAGCAGTTAAAGCATTTCAATCAAGTTTACGCCCAGCTTCGCCAAAAAGGTCGTGTAGCAATTGGTCGCAGATCAGGTAAAATCAAAGCGGGCACGCTTGTTATGTTTGCCATAGATCAAGCCGGTACTGTTCTAGATGCACGTAAAATGCAAGGCGTAACTGTTGCTGCTCGCTTTAAGGAAATGCCACAATTTATAGGTCAAGATATCCACTATTTTGACAGTTATAATCCCTTGATTCGTCGGGAAAATAAACTTCTTCAGGTTGCTATTGAAGATGCTAGAAACTTGTTTTTACGAATTGAGGCTGGGTCTTATCAAGAAGTTCCAAAATATGGTTCGGCACTTGATCTTGACATCCATGTGAAGGGACTAATGACACGCTTAAAATATCAGCTAAAAAAATAAAAGGAGTTTAAAATGGATTATATTACAAAATTTGCAGAAGGTTTTATGAAACTTTTTCAATTAGGTGGTGAAACCTTTATTAGTTGGATGACAGGTATTGTTCCTGTAGTATTAATGCTTTTAGTTGCTATGAATGCCTTTATTGCCTTATTAGGTGAGGAGCGTGTGAATAAGCTAGCAGCTGTATCTGCTAAAAATCCTATTAGTCGTTACATGATTCTTCCCTTTATCTCAGCTTTTATGCTTGGGAATCCAATGGCTATCAGTATGGGACGCTTTATGCCTGAATATTATAAACCTAGTTATGTTGCTTCGCAAATGCAATTTTGTCACACGTCCAATGGCGTTTTTCCTCATATTAATCCCGGTGAGTTATTTGTTTGGTTAGGGATTGCGACAGGTATTAAAACATTAGGATTAAGCCAAATGGAATTAGCTGTTCGTTACTTACTTGTAGGTCTAATCATGAACTTTATTGGCGGCTGGGTAACTGATTTTACTACCGCTTACGTTGCCAAGCAACAAGGGGTGACACTAAGTAAAACAGTGAAACTTGATTAAGAAAAAGGAGTTTAAGAAAATGGTTTATAAAAGTATAAAAGTTGTTAAAGGTAGTGGTGGCTATGGTGGTCCACTTGTTATTACTCCCACTGAAACCAAGCACAAATTCATCTACATCACTGGTGGAGGTGAAAAACCAGAAATTGTTGACAAAATCGCTTCATTAACAGGTATGGAAGCTATTAATGGCTTTAAAACTTCTATTCCCGATCAGGAAATTGCCTTAGCTATTGTTGACTGTGGTGGAACTTTACGTTGTGGGATTTATCCTAAAAAAGGGATTCCGACAATTAATATTGTAGCTACAGGGAAAAGCGGTCCCTTAGCGCAATACATTACAGAAGATATTTATGTCTCTGCTGTAGGGCTCAATCAAATTTCAACAACTGATGAAACAGCACCTCTTAGTGAACTCAGCCAAGAAGTTTCCTCAAAGGGGAGCTACGACACCAGTAAAAAAATTACAGAACAACGGGCAGAGTCTAGTTTTGTTGCCCGCATAGGTATGGGAGCAGGTAAAGTCGTTGCCACTTTTAACCAAGCAGCTCGTGATGCTATTCAAACAATGTTAAATACTATTTTACCATTTATGGCTTTTGTTTCTCTTTTAATTGGGATTATTCAAGGGTCAGGAGTTGGTAATTGGTTAGCCAAGTTAATGGTTCCCTTGGCAGGAAATATTTGGGGGCTTGTTATTATTGGTTTTATTTGTTCATTACCATTTTTATCACCATTGTTAGGTCCGGGTGCTGTCATCTCACAAATTATTGGTACTTTAATTGGTGTTGAAATTGGTAAGGGAAATATTCCACCCCAAATGGCTTTACCAGCTTTATTTGCTATCAACACACAAAATGGCTGTGATTTTATCCCGGTCGCACTTGGTTTAACTGAGGCAGACTCAGAGACTGTTGAAGTTGGTGTCCCATCTGTTCTTTATTCACGTTTCTTAAACGGGGTGCCGCGTGTCATTGTTGCATGGATTGCCAGTATAGGACTTTATCAATAAAATAGTTTTCAAAAAAGATAAAAGAAGGGATGTTAAAATGGTTAAAGTATTTGAAACCAAGATCATAGCAGTCGGACCAGAAGCAGAAGAAATGATTAGAAATGCCAATATGTTGATTCTCTTTGGACAAGGAGCTCCAGAAGATCTTGCTGAATTTTGTTACACTATTGATAATAAAACGCTTCTTGGTAATATTGAGCCCGGAGGAAAGATAATGATTGATGAAGATGAATATCACATAACGGCTGTTGGTAGCCTAGTTACTAAAAACTTAAAAAATCTTGGGCATATAACGATTTCGTTTGACGGGGAACAACAAGCCTCTCTACCAGGGACTTTACATGTACTGGGCTCAACCTCACCGAATATAGGGTTGGGAAGTCGTGTTCTCTTTATGCAATAAAGTGATTCGCATCTACCATTTCTATTATCCCTAAATTAATTTAGCCCCTACGGGGCTTTTTGGGTCTGAAAACAGCTCTAAAACGATCACGCATTTAAACAAAAACAACAAAAAAGATTTGACAATCACGATGTTTTAGTATTTTAATTGAGCTGATAGAGGATTTAAGAGGCCCCTAGAATATCTTCAAATTGATAAAATTCACATAGGTGATTATCTCAATAAGGCAAAAAAAGGTAACTCGAAGCGAGTTACCTTGGAGATTTATGAAAAGGATAAATGAAGTAGGAACTTATTTATCCCCACGGTTTAGGAGACCGTTATTTAGGAATGACTATAATATACTACCATTACCTTAAACAATTCTTAAATTATGTTCAAAGAATTTTTGTTTGTTTAACTTTTTGAGTAAAATAGGGCTGATGGAATTAGGATACTAACTTTTAATTCAAGCAGCAGAAATTGGCTTAAACCTTAAAGTAGCTGATAGCTTATCAAGAGAATGTTCCCGTAGTTGTTTAGGTAATATAAATAAAAAAGGTTTATGATTTCGATGAATTTAAGCTTTCGTTAAACGTCAATATAGCATTAGAAATCTTTCTAACTGTTGAAATTGTGTTAAAATAAGCCTATGATAAAAAAAGATATTCGTAATAAGGTTCTAGGAACCCTAAAAGCTATGGACAAAAAAGAAAAGTATCAGAAAGATCTGGCCTTGCTAGAGGCAATGGTATCAACTTCTACCTATCAGTGTGCTAAAGTTGTAGCTACTTACTTAGCCATGCCAACTGAGTATGAAACTGCTCTTCTCATTAAGCAGGCACTTAGTGATGGGAAATTGGTTTTAGTACCTAAAACCTATCCAAAGGGAGAGATGGATTTTGTAGCTTATGACCCTAAAAAACTTGAAAAGACTTCTTTTGGTTTACTTGAGCCAACAAGTGCAATAGTTGTATCTAAAAAGGATATTGATATGATACATGTCCCAGGGGTTGCTTTTAATGCTGAAGGGTTTAGAATTGGCTACGGTGCGGGCTATTACGACCGTTATCTGAGTGATTATCAAGGAGCAACCATTAGCACTATCTATGATTGTCAACAGATTGAATTTCAAGCTGAATCCCATGACGTTGCTGTTCAGGAGGTTCTTGTGATATGACCTATAATTTGAAAAAGAGTCCGGTTACCTTCTTCTTTTTATCCCTTACGATTTTGGTTTTTCTTGCTATGCAATACTATTATGGACAGGCAGCCAGATCGCCTCAAGCGGTCTTTCACTTTGGTGGTATGTTTGGTTTAGCTGTCAAAGCGGCGCCTAATCAAATTTGGCGTCTATTGACTCCGATTTTTGTCCATATCGGTTGGCAACACTTCCTTTTAAACACGCTAACCCTCTTCTTTATTGGTCAATTAGCAGAAGCTATCTGGGGATCAAAAAATTTCTTTCTTCTCTATATTTTATCTGGGGTCATGGGAAATCTCCTTACTTTGCAATTAAGTCCAGGTGTAGTTGCTGCAGGTGCATCAACATCCTTATTTGGAATTTTTGCAGCGATTGTGATTTTGGGTATTTTTAGCGAAAATCACCATTTGAAAACTTTTGGGAAGTCCTATCAGACCTTGATTATATTAAATCTAGTGTTGAATATCTTTATGCCTAATGTTAGCCTAGCAGGGCACCTTGGTGGAGTCTTAGGTGGTGGCCTCTCGGCTATTTTTCTGGCGAACCAAGTTGATCCGTTGTTAGCAACTAAAAAGCAACAAGGGATAGCAGCTTTAGTCTATGGGGTAATAAGTATCTTTATTTTAGTAGGTATTTTTATCTAAGTTTATGAAAATAAGCAACTACAAACTTGTAGTTGCTTATTTATTAGTCTTTAGTTTTTGATTTAGTTTCTAGAGCATGTCCAAGTTTGATGATATAGTCTTTAAGATCCTCTTTTACTTGAGGGTGTTTTAGAGCATAGTCAATTGATGTTTTCATAAAACCAAATTTGTCACCCACGTCATAACGTTTGCCAGTGAATTCACGGGCAAAGACACGCTGAGTTTTATTTAGTGTATCAATAGCATCAGTTAATTGAACTTCATTTCCTGCACCTGGAGCTTGGTTTTCAAGAATGCCGAAAATTTCTGGAGTGAGCAAGTAACGACCGATGATAGCTAGGTCACTTGGAGCATCTTCTGGTTTTGGTTTTTCAACAAAATTGTCAACGCTATACAAACCATTAACAGCCTTTCCGTGTGGTGCAATAACGCCATAAGATGAAACATCGGAATGTGGAACTTTCATAACAGCGATGGTTGCAGCATGAGTTGTCTGGTAGTCGTCCATCAGTTGTTTAGTCAAAGGAACAGCTTGATTATCTGTGATATCCATTAAGTCGTCGCCCAACATCACAATAAAAGGTTCATTGCCCACAAAGGCTTTAGCTTGTAAAACAGCGTCACCTAGTCCACGGGGGTGGCTTTGGCGAATAAAGTGTAGGTTGATTGAAGTTGTTTCGTCAACCAATTTTAGTAATTCAGTTTTACCTTTAGCTTGCAGATTATATTCCAATTCAAAGTTTGAGTCAAAGTGGTCTTCAATAGAGCGTTTAGCTTTACCAGTTACAACTAGAATCTCTTCAATACCAGATTTGAGAGCCTCTTCGACGATGAATTGAATGGTTGGTTTGTCAACGATAGGTAACATTTCTTTTGCCAAAGCCTTGGTTGCTGGCAAAAAACGCGTTCCTAAACCTGCCGCCGGGATAATTGCTTTTCTTACTTTAGTCATTTATGTCTCCTCTTGATAATAGAAATTAATGCCATTCATTTTCGGATTTAAATTCGTTAGACATCATGCCAAGGATGCTTTCTTTGATGTCGGCTCCTTCGTAAATAGATTTATAAATTGCGGTGGTAATCGGCATATAGACACCTAACTCTTGCGCAATCTCATAGGCTACCTTTGTAGTAGAAATTCCCTCAATAACCATTCCCATGTTACGTTCAATATCTTCTAATTTTTCTCCGCGCCCAAGTGCGTCGCCGGCACGCCAGTTGCGAGAATGGACAGAGGTGCCAGTTACTATAAGATCTCCGACTCCTGATAGTCCACTGTAAGTTAGGGGATCAGCGCCAAGTTTTACACCGAGACGGGTGATTTCAGCAAGTCCGCGTGTAATGACCGCCGCTTTAGCATTATCACCATAACCTAAACCATGTAATGCTCCTGCGCCAACGGCAATAATATTTTTAAGGGCGCCAGCGGTTTCAACACCGACGACATCTTTGTTAGTGTAAAGACGAAAATAGTGGTTGCTAAAAATGGACTGAACATATTTAGCGGCTTCCAAATCAGTAGATGCAGCAGTAATTAAGGTGATGTCACGAACAATAGTTTCTTCAGCATGACTAGGTCCAGATACAACAACAACATCACTCCGTAAGTGCGTTGGAACTTCTTCAGAAATGACCGTTGAAAGGCGCTCGTGGCTGCCAGGTTCAAGTCCCTTTGAAGCATGCATCATGATAACTTTATGGTCTAAGGTTGCGGCAACTTGCTTAGCCACTAAACGAGTAACTTTCGTTGGTACAACGAATAAAACAGCATCAACATCTGTAAGTGCCTCTTTTAAATCAGTTGTCGCTTTAATAGATTTATCAATAACAATGTCTTTAAAATAACGACTATTAGTATGTGTAGCGTTGATTTCATCAATTTGTTCTTGGGAATCTCCCCAAAGGCACACATCGTGACCGTTGTCATTTAAAACTTGTGCAAGTGCTGTCCCCCATGAACCTGGTCCCAAGACTGCAATTTTTTCTTTTTTCATTTCCATCTCCTTTAAGAGTCATCACTTCATTATATCATAAGAGCTATTATTACTCTATTAGAAAAGGGTATAGAAAGCCTCTGGGTATAGGGTGGAAAATTAATCTCATTTTTCTTAATATTAAAGGACATATTCCTTGACAATAGTTCTTAAGAGAACTAAAATGGTCATCATGAGAACTAAGGAGGATAATAATGTCACGGATTATTGCTGATCTGAGAGATTTAACTCATCAAATAGAACAAATTAGTGAAGAAATTGCCCAAAAGTATAATCTTGCTCACTTAGCTGGACCTCAAGGACATGTTTTAATCTTCCTAAGCAGAAACTTTGAAAGAGAACTATTTGTTAAAGATATCGAAACAGAACTTGGAATTTCAAAATCAGTCGCCAGTAACCTTGTTAAGCGGATGGAAAAAAATGGGTTCATTGAAGTCATCCCATCGCAAACAGATAAGCGTTATAAACAAGTTGTAATGACGCAAAAAGGAGTGGAAAAATTACCACTTTTACAAGAATGTCGTAAAGATGTTGAAAATTATTTTTTTAAGGAAATCACAACGGAAGAATTTAACGTTGTCCGAAAAGTAATAGATCAACTCAAACAAAATATGCTTGACTATAAAAAAGGAGAAGAAGATGCTTAAAAAAGCCATTCTTAAATATAAGTGGTATGCACTGGGCTCTTTTGTGATGATTATTGGTGTGGTAGCTAGTACTTTGTTACAGCCACATTATCTGAAAGATGTCCTAGAAGCTGTTATTAAAAATGATAAAGAAAAAATAGCACAAGTTGGGATTTTGCTGTTGATTATTGCCGGAATCGGTTTAATTGCTGGGACAGTCAATACCATTTTATCAGCTAAAATCGCCCAAGGTGTTTCAGCTGATATTCGGGAAGAAACTTTCCGTAAAATACAGAGCTTTTCTTATGCAAATGTTGAAAAATTTAATGCAGGAAACTTAGTAGTTCGAATGACTAATGACGTGAATCAAATTCAAAATTTAGTCATGATGCTATTCCAAGTTCTCTTTCGGTTACCAATTTTGTTTATTGGCGCCTTCTATATGGCTGTTCAAACGTTACCCAAACTGTGGTGGATTTTGGTCTTAATGGTGATTTTGATTGCTATTATTATGGCCTTAGTTATGAGTCAAATGGGGCCACGTTTTGGTAAATTTCAATCCTTAATGGATAAGATTAACCGTATTGCAAAAGAAAATCTTCGTGGTGTTCGTGTGGTTAAATCTTTTGTTCAAGAACGTGAGCAATACGCTAAGTTCAAAGAGACATCAAATGAGTTACTTGGGTTAAATCTTTTTATTGGTTATGGTTTCTCAATGATGCAACCAGCTTTAATGCTGGTATCTTATCTGGCAGTCTATGTCTCCATTTTGATTGTTTCTGGAATGGTGAAGACAGAGCCGACAGTTATTGGTAGTATTGCTTCCTTTATGACTTATATGATGCAGATTATGTTTTCTATCATTATGGTTGGTTTTATGGGGATGCAAGCAAGTAGAGCATTTATTTCTATTGGCCGTCTTAAAGAAGTCCTCGATACTGAGCCAGCAATGACTTACGTTAATAGTGAGGACGAAACAGAAATTTCTGGTGATATTGTCTTTGAAGAGGTTAGTTTCACCTACCCTAATGAAGAAGAGCCTACTTTGAAGGATATTTCTTTTTCTATTCAATCTGGCCAAATGGTAGGTGTCGTTGGAGCTACTGGTGCTGGTAAATCAACATTGGCACAGCTAATTCCACGTTTATTCGATCCTCAGAAAGGTCGTATCTTAGTTGGTGGTAAAGATCTTAAGAGCTTAAGCCAGCAAACATTAAAAGAAAATATTTCTATCGTTTTGCAAAAAGCTATCCTCTTTTCTGGTACGATTGCCGATAATTTGCGCCAAGGTAATGCTAAGGCTGATTTTGACACAATGCAACGTGCAGCAACAATTGCTCAAGCTAGGGAATTTATTGATCGTATGGATGATGGTTATGAAAGTCAGGTTGAAGAACGTGGTAATAACTTCTCGGGCGGGCAAAAGCAACGAATGTCCATTGCGCGTGGCGTTATCAATAATCCGAAGATTTTAGTATTAGATGATTCAACATCAGCTTTAGATGCTAAGTCTGAAAAATTAGTTCAAGATGCCTTAAATCACGACCTAAAAGGCACAACAACAATCGTTATTGCTCAAAAAATTTCATCTGTGGTCAAAGCTGATATTATTTTGGTTCTTGATAATGGTCGTTTGATTGGTCAAGGTAAGCATGCGGATTTAATCGCAAATAACGCTGTTTATCGTGAAATTTATGAAACACAAAAAGGTAAGGAGGAAGACTAATGAAGACAGCGCGTTTTTTCTGGTTTTATTTCAAACGCTATAAAATCTCTTTTGTTTTTATAGCAATAGCCATTATTCTAGCCACTTACCTTCAGGTCAAGGCCCCTGTTTTTCTCGGGGAGTCTTTAACGGAGCTTGGCAAACTTGGTCAAAAGTATTATGTGGCTAAAATGGCTGGTCAATCAGCATATCACCCTGATACATCTGCTTTTATGGCTGTTATGACTAAACTTTTATTGGCATATCTTTTTACAGCACTAGCCAATCTGGTATATAGTTTGCTCTTTACACGTATTGTAGCGCACTCAACCAACCGGATGCGTAAGGGTTTGTTTGGAAAATTGGAACGCTTAACCGTTTCTTTCTTTGATAGTCATAAGGATGGTGCCATTCTTTCTCGCTTTACCAGTGATTTAGATAATATTCAAAATTCCCTGAACCAGTCCTTAGTCCAAGTTGTGACCAATATTGCTCTTTACATTGGTTTAGTTTGGATGATGTTTCGCCAAGATACCCGTTTAGCCCTCTTAACAATGGCAACAACGCCTCTTGCGCTTATCTTTTTAGTTGTTATTATCCGTCTAGCTAGAAAGTATACAGATATTCAGCAAAAAGAAGTATCAGCACTTAATGCTTACATGGATGAGAAAATTTCTGGTCAAAAAGCAATCATTGTTCAGGGTGTCCAAAAAGAAACAATTGATGGCTTTGTAGAGCATAATGAAAAAGTCCGAGCAGCAACCTTCAAAGGTCGCCTTTTTGCAGGGCTGCTCTTTCCAGTCATGAACGGGATGAGCTTGCTGAATACGGCAATCGTTATATTTATCGGTTCAAGTATAGTCCTCAATGACAAATCGATTTCAATGGCTGTTGGACTTGGATTGGTTGTGACCTTTGTTCAATTTTCACAACAATATTACCAGCCGATTATGCAGGTAGCTGCTTCATGGGGCGAACTTCAGCTTGCTTTCACAGGCGCTAGCCGTATCCAAGAAATGTTTGATGAGGCTGAGGAAATCAGACCTCAGAATGCTCCGCTTTTCACCGAGTTAAAAGAAGAAGTTGCCATTAGCCATGTTGATTTTAGTTACAAACCTGGTAAAAAGGTGCTTTCTGATGTGACCATCAAAGCTCCTAAAGGCAAGATGATTGCCGTTGTTGGTCCGACAGGCTCAGGTAAGACCACTATTATGAACTTGATTAATCGTTTTTATGATGTTGATAGTGGTTCCATTACTTTTGATGGGATTGATATCCGTGATTACGACCTAGATAGTCTTCGGAAAAATGTCGGCATTGTCCTACAAGAATCTGTTTTATTTTCTGGTACGATTGCTGATAATATTCGTTTTGGGAACGAGAGTATTAGTCAGGAGATGGTAGAGATCGCTGCGCGTGCTACCCATATACATGAATTTATCAAGTCTCTTCCTGAAGGTTATGAGACCATGGTCACAGACGATGAGAATATTTTCTCTACTGGACAAAAACAATTAATTTCCATTGCTAGGACACTGTTGACCGATCCACAAGTTTTAATTTTGGATGAAGCTACTTCCAACGTTGACACTGTAACCGAAAGTAAGATTCAAAAAGCTATGGAAGCTATTGTAGCTGGTAGAACCAGTTTTGTTATCGCCCATCGCTTGAAAACAATCTTGAATGCAGATGAAATTATTGTTCTTAAAGATGGTAAAGTTATCGAACAAGGAAATCATCATGAATTGTTACATCAAAAAGGTTTCTATTCAGAACTTTACCACAACCAGTTTGTCTTTGAATAAGAGAAAAAAGTTGAGTTTCTTCTCAACTTTTTTTGATTTACAAAGTGACTTGTAGTATCCTATCAATATGGAAGACTGTATTGTAGAGGAAAAATAAGATGATTAACGTTGAAGATGTATTGAGTAAGGCTAAACCAAATCAAAATATTAATTATGACAAACTCATGCAAGAAATGCGTAAAGATTGGTTAAAAAAAGAGATTAGACCACGTATTCTAATGCATGTTTGCTGTGCTCCGTGTTCGACATATAGCTTGGAATATTTAGCTGATTTTGCTGATATAACAGTCTACTTTGCGAATTCCAATATTCACCCTAAAACGGAATATCAACGAAGAGCACTAGTCACACAAGACTTTATAAAGGCATTTAATGAAAAAACTGGACATAAGGTTGCCTATATAGAAGAACTCTACCAACCTAATAACTATATCCAAAAAGTAAGAGGACTTGAAGACGAGCCTGAGGGTGGTGCACGGTGTCGTGTTTGTTTTGATTATCGTTTGGATTTGACAGCCAGAAAAGCTGTAGAGCTGGACTTTGATTATTTTGCTAGTGCCCTAACTATAAGTCCTCATAAAAATGCCAGTTTAATTAATCAAATTGGTATCGATATTCAAAAATGTTACCGAACCAAATATCTTCCAAGTGATTTTAAGAAGAATAATGGCTATCGTCGATCGGTTCAAATGTGTCAAGAATATGATATTTATCGCCAATGTTATTGTGGCTGTGTCTACGCAGCTAGGTCACAAGGAGTTGATTTAAAACAAGTAAAGATGGAAGCAAAGGCTTATTTAGATCGGAAACAAAGATTAGAAGAATCAGATGCTTCGGTAACAATTCCATTTATCTATCAAGGCAAAGAAATCAAGAGCAAGTAAAAAACAACTTTTGTTATGAAAAGTTGTTTTTTGATTTAAATTTAATGCTCAGAAGCACCTGACGTAGCATCAGCTTCAGCGACTACGGAGCTGGTAGCTCCAGTATCAGAAGCACCAGAGGTTGCATCAACGTTTGTGTGAGAAGTAGGTGTTGCGTTAACTTTTCCTCCTACCAAATGTTGACCTGTTTCTTTCAAATACCAGTCCAACCATGGTTTGAAATTGAAAACAATTTCGTTGATGCCTGAGAATGAGCCATCAGGATAATACATGGCTTGATAATTATGTGTATTGATGACTTCAGCTGGAGAGCCAGGGACGATGGTGCGCACATATTCTTCATTACCATTACGTAGAGAACCGATTACCCACTCCACATTTTTCATACGTCCAGGTGGAAGCGAACCATGGACAGTTGATAAACGATTGCCGACTTGTTCAGGAAGACGCTTTGCATACATAGTTTCAGGATCTTGATGAGCATTATTATAGTATAAAAATTGGTTATTATCGTCTGAGTAGGTTAATTCAAATGGCATAGCTTTTAAGAACATGTTAAGTTGGTTGACTGTTAGGAGACCATGATCCAACTTGACATAGGTGTCTCCTTCAACAGCATTGACAATTTTAGCAGCTTTTTCCAACCAGTCAGGATCATCTGGATCGACTTCCTTGATTGTTGTTGAAATTGGTTTCCCACAATCCAAGTCCTCAGGCTCAATTGCTTTAGGTTGACGGAGCGATGAGACAACTTTTACATATTTAATAAAATTATCTAGGCAACTTTCTAGGAACAAGACAGTCCCCTCATTACTAATATTGCCATTATTATCAAAAGCCTCTTTAGCCTTGCCTAGCAAAAATTCATTTCCTGGAAGAGTAAATGCATTAACACCAGGTGCTTCTAAGATTTTGCGAAGGTGAACTTGGGCTCGTGAGGTCCCTTGATCATAATAAGAGGCGCCAACAATCATAACCGGCTTATTTTCAAGTGGGTGAAGCTTAAAGGATAACCATTCAAGTGTACTCTTTAGAGCGGGTGTAATCGTATGGTTGTGTTCTGGTGTTGCAATAATGACACCATCTGCACGTGTGATTTTATGGTAGAGGTATCTAATAGCAAAGCAATCAGATTGATCTTGATCTTGGTTAAACATGGGAATATCTTTGATTTCTAAAACTTCAATCTCACATTTTAATTTAAAGTGGCGTCTCATAAACTCTAATAACATACGGTTGTAAGATTGTTCTGCATTTGAGCCAACAATAGCGACAAATTTCATAGTAAGGTCCTTTCTTATTACAAGTTTTCCCAGTCAAAATCCTCAGCCTCTTTACGTAGAAGTTCCTGAGCATGCGATAGCTTTCCAGCAATCTTAACAAAAATTCGGAAATCATCAAAGATAGCATCCAATTTTTGAATGGTTTCTAAATCAAAGAGATTACCGTTAGCATCAAATGCTTGTAAAGAATGGGAGAGTAGAAACTCATCTGGCAGAACAGTTGCTTTTAACTCAGGAGCATTTAAGATTTGCCGTAGTTGCAATTGCGCCCGCGAGGACCCCAAAGTTCCGTAAGAAGCCCCGGTGATCATCACTGGCTTACCAAGCAAGGGATAAATTCCATAAGATAGCCAAGCTAAAGCATTCATCAATGAAGCGGGTACTGAATGGTCGTATTCGGGTGTACCGATAATGACACCATCGGCTTCTTCAATTTTAGCAGCCATTTCGGTGACTATTTTAGGCAACTCTTTGTTAGCAGGTTTATTGAAGAGAGGAAAATCTTTGATTTCCATTAATTCAATTTCTGCTTTATCTGCAAAATGATTTGACATATATTGGAGAAGTTGACGGTTAGTGGAATGACTTGAATTTGTACCAACAAGACCAATGACTTTCATAATAATTCCTCTATTTCTAAAATTTCAAGAACTTTTTCTCATTATAATGATAACGCTTTAATATAATAATAGCAATTATTTTCTGAATTATTCATTTATATATGATCTAAGCTTAGAAAACATAGAAAGAGCGAGTCCCTTTTATTTTTGATATAATAGTAAAAAATGAAAAGGATTATCATGAAAAAAACATTATATATCAGTGCTGGCTGCCTTAGTTTTGCCTTGGCAATCTTAGGCATACCCTTGCCATTATTACCGACAACACCTTTACTTTTACTAGCGGGCTTTTGTTTTTCGCGTAGTTCTGATCGCTTTAACAACTGGTTACGTAGCACTAAAGTTTACAAATATTATGTAGGTGACTACCTTGAAACACGGATTATCCCCCGTACTCGTAAAAAACAAATTCTCGTTCAAGTTTGGATATTAATGGGAATCTCGATTATTTTTATGCCTTTTATTTGGATGAAAATCATTTTCTTTACCATAACGACTATTATGTCTGTGATATTATTCCGATTTGTTCCAGAGAAGTGAGGCTAATGACGTTTAATTAGTAAGAATAATTAAATGTTTTTTTGTGGTCATTTTTGCTATTCTTTTACGAATAAGTTATAATAGAGAGAATAAATTTGTAGAGAAAAGGATAAAACATAATGAAAATTCGTGGTTTTGAGTTAATTACGGAATATGCTGACGCTGCTCAGCTATTACCCAAAAGAGAAACAAAACATGCGGCAGGTTACGATTTAAAAGTAGCCAAGGCTACAGAGATTGGCCCAGGTGAGATAAAACTAGTTCCAACCGGTGTGAAAGCTTATATGCAAGCAGGGGAGGTTCTTTATTTATATGATCGCTCATCAAATCCTCGCAAAAAAGGCTTAGTATTGATTAATTCTGTTGGGGTTATTGATGGCGACTACTATAATAATGATAATAATGAGGGACATATTTTTGCGCAAATGCAAAATATTACTGATCAAGTAGTCTCTCTAGAAGTCGATGAACGGATTGTTCAAGCGGTTTTTGGTCCGTACCTTCTAGCGGATGATGATCAGGCAGATGGTGTTCGTACAGGTGGTTTTGGTTCAACCGGTCACTAAGAAGCCTCTTAGTAAGGAAAGTATATATGGCTAAGAAAAAAGCAACCTTTGTCTGTCAGGAATGTGGTTATCACTCTCCTAAATATCTAGGACGTTGTCCCAATTGTTCAGCCTGGTCTTCATTTGTAGAGGAAGTTGAAGTCCAAGAGCTTAAGAATGCGCGTGTTAGCCTAACGGGTGAAAAGAGTCGTCCTGTAAAGCTGAAGGATGTTGATAATCTCAATTATTCCCGTACTCAGACTAACATGGATGAATTTAATCGAGTTCTTGGTGGAGGAGTCGTTCCAGGCAGCCTTATCCTGATTGGTGGAGATCCGGGGATCGGGAAGTCAACCTTACTCTTGCAAGTTTCGACTCAGCTGGCTAATAAAGGAACAGTTTTATATGTGTCTGGAGAAGAGTCGGCAGAACAGATAAAATTGCGAAGTGAACGTCTAGGGGAGATTGATAATGAATTCTATCTCTACGCTGAGACCAACATGCAAGAGATTAGGATTGAGATTGAGAAAATTCAACCTGATTTTTTAATTATTGATTCCATTCAAACCATTATGAGTCCTGATAGCTCAGGTGTTCAAGGGTCTGTTAGTCAGGTTAGAGAAGTAACAGCGGAACTCATGCAATTAGCGAAGACTAATAATATTGCGACCTTTATAGTTGGGCACGTTACTAAAGAAGGAACTATAGCAGGACCAAGAATGTTGGAGCATATGGTGGATACAGTCCTCTATTTTGAAGGTGAACGTCATCACACCTTTAGAATTTTGAGGGCTGTTAAAAATCGTTTTGGCTCGACCAATGAAATTGGTATTTTTGAAATGCAATCAGGTGGGCTGGTTGAGGTTACTAATCCTAGTCAAGTTTTCCTAGAGGAACGCTTAGACGGTGCCACAGGCTCAGCTATTGTGGTTACTATGGAAGGTAGTCGACCGATTTTAGCTGAGGTCCAATCTTTAGTAACCCCAACTGTTTTTGGTAATGCTAGGAGGACAACAACAGGATTAGATTTCAATCGGGTTAGTTTGATTATGGCTGTTTTAGAAAAGCGCTGTGGCTTGCTGTTACAGAATCAGGATGCCTATTTGAAGGCTGCTGGAGGTGTTAAGTTAGATGAGCCGGCCATTGACTTAGCTGTGGCTGTGGCCATTGCTTCAAGTTATAAGGAACTGCCAACTAATCCTCAAGAGGCCTTTCTAGGAGAAATTGGTTTGACGGGTGAGATTAGACGGGTGACTCGTATTGAACAAAGAATTAATGAAGCAGCTAAACTTGGATTTACCAAGATTTATGTCCCTAAAAATGCTTTACAAGGATTAGATATTCCTCAAAATATAGAAGTTGTTGGTGTATCAACGGTAGGAGAGGTTCTTAAAGCGGTCTTCTCTAAAACTTAGAAGTACTAGTGTCAATTCTACTATCTTAATCTTAGGTCTCTAAAATTATTGGTCTAGGGAAATTAATCAGGGGTAAATGCTTAGAGTTTTTAAGTTTAAAATGATATGATGTCACAAACTGGTAGTTTATCGCTACATTTACTAAGGAGAAATTATGTCATATTTTAAAAGTTTTATGTCAGCTAATAGTGCCTATGTTGAACTTCATGGAATAGCCCACCTACCACTTAAGCCTAAAACGCGTGTTGCCATCGTGACCTGTATGGATTCTCGCTTGCATGTTGCCCAAGCTTTAGGGTTAGCACTTGGTGATGCCCATATTTTGAGGAATGCTGGCGGTCGTGTGACAGATGATATGATACGATCTTTGGTTATTTCACAGCAGCAAATGGGGACACGTGAAATTGTGGTATTACACCATACGGACTGTGGTGCTCAAACTTTTACCAACCAAAGCTTTGCAGAACATATTCAACAAAAGCTTGGAATAGATGTATCAGACCAAGATTTCTTACCCTTCCAAGATGTAGCAGAATCAGTCCGAGAGGATATGCGTCTGTTGCAAGAATCTCCACTTATTCCAGATGATGTTGACATTAATGGAGCTGTCTATGATGTTGATACTGGTAAAATGACACAAGTTTTTTAATATTATAAATTATAAGAAGAGTATTATTTAATGGCAAGACTCACCTTGTTGCTTGGAGTAGGAACCATACTTTAACTTGTAGCAATTCCCTTTATCTATACAAAGGATATGAGAAGCGATGAGTATAAAAAATTGTCCTCAGTAATTTCACGATATCGTTTTACTCAGTCTGTGTAAGGCTGATTTCCTTCACTCAGGCCCATAAAATGTGCTATAATAGATGTGATTTGAATCATTCATTAGTATATTAAATCAAAAAACAAGTTCAACTTTAGTGTTACTTGTTTTTAACTGGCTCTAATGATGTCTAACAGAAAGAGGAGAAATAGAATGTCTAAACCAATTCGTGTGCGCTATGCACCAAGTCCAACAGGGTTATTGCATATTGGTAATGCCCGTACAGCACTCTTTAATTATCTATATGCCCGTCATCATGGTGGCACTTTTATCATTCGTATTGAAGATACTGACCGCAAACGCCACGTAGCAGATGGGGAGCGCTCCCAGCTTGAGAACCTTAAATGGTTAGGTATTGATTGGGATGAGAGCCCTGAAACTCATGCAAACTACCGTCAGTCAGAACGTCTTGAGCTCTATCAGAAATATATTGATCTTCTTTTAGAAAAAGGCTTAGCCTATAAATCTTATGTCACAGAAGAAGAACTAGCCAAAGAACGCGAACGGCAAGAGGCAGCTGGCGAAACACCTCGATACATTAACGAGTTTATTGGCATGTCTGAAGAGGAAAAATTAGCTTATATCGCAGACCGTGAAGCCCAAGGCATTATCCCGACAGTTCGCTTAAAAGTCAATGAGTCAGGTATCTACAAATGGACCGATATGGTTAAAGGTGATATTGAATTTGAAGGTGGTAATATCGGTGGCGATTGGGTCATACAGAAAAAAGATGGATACCCAACTTATAACTTTGCCGTTGTTGTTGATGACCATGATATGCAAATTTCACATGTTATCCGTGGAGATGACCATATCGCGAATACTCCAAAACAACTAATGGTTTATGAAGCCCTCGGTTGGGAAGCGCCAGTATTTGGTCACATGACCTTGATTATTAATTCTGAAACTGGGAAAAAGTTATCCAAACGTGATACTGACACTCTCCAATTTATCGAAGATTATCGCAAAAAAGGCTATATGCCTGAGGCGGTATTTAACTTTATTGCGCTTTTAGGCTGGAACCCTGGTGGGGAAGATGAGATTTTCTCACGTCAGCAATTAATTGATCTTTTTGATGAAAATCGCCTTAGCAAATCACCGGCAGCCTTTGATCAAAAGAAAATGGATTGGATGAGTAACGATTATCTGAAAAAAGCTGATTCTGCCAAAGTCTTTGACCTTTGTAAGCCTTTTTTGGAAGCTGCTGGTCGTTTAACGGACAAAGCTGAAAAATTAGTGGAACTTTATCAACCACAATTGAGATCGGCTGATGAAATCGTGCCTTTAACAGATCTCTTCTTTAGTGATTTTCCTGAGCTAACGGAGGCTGAAAAAGAGCTTATGGCTGGTGAAACAGTTCCGACAGTTTTGAAAGCCTTTAAGGAAAAATTGGAAGCTATGTCAGATGAAGAATTCCAACCGGAAAATATTTTTCCACAGATTAAGGCTGTTCAAAAAGAAACCGGCATTAAAGGGAAAAACCTTTTCATGCCAATTCGTATCGCTGTTTCAGGGGAGATGCATGGACCAGAATTGCCAAATACCATTTATCTTCTTGGTCGTGAAAAATCAATTGAACATATCAATAACATGCTTTAAATCAGGGCTGTTGACTTTTTGTCAAATCTAATGAGTTAAGACTTAGAGAGGACCAACCAGGTCTTCTCTTTTTTCTCTTTAAGGCTAGCTAGTTATGGAGTAGCTAGGATGCTACTTTAGCTGTATATCAAAGGTCGATAGAAGGTTACTTTTCTATTATAATTTCTTTTGGAACGGAATTATAAAGAGGATATTTTTAAGTTTCTAATTGTTTAGGAAAGTTTTTGGCAGAGCTTTCTAGATAAGCAATTAGACAATTTTAGAAGTAGTAGTTGAAAGTAATACCTGTTTTTGAAATATTTGTAATAAAAAAGGTATAATTCTTGAGAACTTTATATGATAGAATATATGAGTTACATAAATCACGAGGAAAGGAAGTTCAATGACGCCCATTCAGTTACTGGGATTTCAGTTATCGATTATAGTGTTTTATTTTTCTGAAATTAGTGTTCTGAGTTTTTTTTCAGATTTAAAACTTTCTTTTTGGAAAAAAATGCTGATTACAGCGGTTGCTTTATTCTTTAATCAAGTACCTATATTAGCTCCTCTCTTAATTGATCCGTTACTCTTTTGGGTAATCTTAATTATACATGGGTACCGTGTGTTTAGCTATCGAACCCTATATCTAGCGTTGGCTCCTAGTGTCTTTGTAGATTTGGTGTCACGCTTTTTAGCCTCCTGTTTGATTCCTTATCTTTTTCAGATACATGTTCAGGTGACAAATCATTTGTGGATTAATTTGTTGGCTTATCTTTTGCTCTTTCCAAGTCTTCAATTGTTTTCATATTTGATTGGTAAGGATTATAAAAAGATATATGAAAATGAATATTCTGAAGATGCCAAGCGATTTGTTGCGATTATGCTGATTTTTATCTTCGCTTATTATATTGATATTTTTTTTATTTTAGGTTTTGAAGATCCATTTCTGTTTTATCTGTATCCAAATAGTGTTCCTCGTTCTTATCAAATTTTTTATCTGACATTTTCGATCATTTTTTTATTTTTATTAGCTTATTTTAACCGTCTCTCCAAGCTACATTTAGAAAGGGCATTGAGAAGAGAAAAAGAGAACTACATCGAAAATTTAGTGCATTATGGCAATCATTTGGAAAAGTTGTATAAGGAAATTACTGTTTTTAAAGATACTTATTTTAACAAACTAGCTATTTTAGGGAAAGCTATTGAAGCAAAAGATATTTCCTTAATCCGAAATGTCTATGAGTCTACGGTTACAGAAGCTAGAGAATATTGGGATGATAAGCACTATAACATTTCAAAATTGAGCAATATAGGCATGCCTTCTATTAAGAGTCTCTTGTCGGCAAAAATTATAAAAGCTGAAAAATTAGGGATAACAGTTAATCTAGAGGTTCCAGATCACATTAATAATACTTATATCTCTCGTTTCGATCTTTTGCTTCTCATATCTATTTTCTGTGATAATGCTATTGAAGCTGCGATTGAGTCAACAGCTAAAACAATCACTATTGCTTATTTTAAATCAGAGGGAAAACAGATTTTGGTTGTTGCAAACTCCTGTTTAGAAAAGCGAGTTAATATTAATCGTATTTTTAAAGAGGGGGTTTCAACAAAAGGTAAAGGACGAGGGATCGGATTAGCTAACGTTTTAAACATAGTACAAAAATACTCTAATCTAAGTTTAAGTACTCAAAGTAAGAATTATACTTTCCAACAGCTCATAACAATTACAAAAGAAAGCGGAGTTTAAATGGTGAACAATTTACAGGTTATTCTGTTTTGTTTTATTGTGTTTATGGCAGATTGGTTCATTTTTCAAAAATGCACTAGTATCTCATTATCCCTATATAAAATTTCTGGACTTTTTATCATTTTTTTAATTTTAAATTTTTTGACAGCTAGCTTTATTATGGTAGATCCTATATTGTTAGTACTTGTTAGCCGCTTTTTTCACCCGAGTAAAAGGTGGTCAGAACATATTTTTTATGGCTTTTTTTCGGTCATGCTCGTAGAAGTGGTATTTCGAGTAATATCAGGAATTATTTTACCTATTGTGACTGGTTTGACGGGGGACAAGATTGTTTCTAATTTTACTTTACTAGAGATATCCTACCTATTAATCCTTCCTGTGGCTAATCTTTTTAATTTTATGTTTGGATTTAATTTTAACCTGATAAGGTTTATTTCCCATAATAAACTTAAAACATGGTTAATCGGTATGAACTTTGCTATGGTAGCCTATTATTTAATTATTCATTTTTTTGCTCATTTTGACACAGCTTATCAATCCTATTTTTTAAATTATCGAACTTTATTTATTTTCATTTATTTAGTTATTATGATGACTGTAGTTATCAAACTAGACCGCTTTGCTAAAGATCAACTAAAAGCCGAAATTAGACAAGCGGAAAGAGAAAGGGTTCTTTATTTAGAAAACTACAATAATCATATTGAACAACTCTATCGTGATATTCGGACGATAAAACATGATTCTGAAAATATTATGATTAGTTTAAAAGATAGTATTGATCGTGGTAATCTTGCTGATATTTCTTATGTTTATCGTAATATTGTTAGAGAATCTGGCAAAGCTATGGAAGTTTTAGGTCCAGATTTTAATTCTTTAGGAAACATAAAAGAAGCTGTTATTAAATCATTGATTAATGCAAAGTTGCTTGAAGCAAAGCAGCAAGAAATTGATGTTTATCTAGAAATTCCCGATACTATAAGTGAAAATTATATTGAAATATTAGATCTAGTTCCACTTTTATCAAAATTATTTGATCATGCGATTATAACGGCAAAAGGTAGCAGAAGGCCGTTTATTTCAGTTGCCTATTTTCATCAGGGTAAGAAGCAGTTTTTCATTATTGAAAATAGTACAAAAGTAAAGAGAGTTGACATCAGTCAATTATTTGACGACAATAGAAGAAAGTCTGAAAGTAAAATATCAGAAAGTTCAGTCTATATCTCTGACATACTAGCTGACTATCCCAAAGTCGTTTTTTCCTCAAAAAGTGACCATTACCGCTTAAGACAATGTTTAGAAATGGATGATTAGAATGAATATTTTTATATTAGAAGATGACTACATCCAACAGGGTCGGATTGAGTCAGTCATTGAAGAGATTTTAAAAGAGCAGAAAATAACGAAATCATATATGGAGGTTTTTTCTAGTCCGCAAAAGCTTCTAGATAGCATTCATGAACGTGGGGAACACCAACTTTTTTTCTTGGATATTGATATCAAAGGTGAAACAAAAAGAGGTTTAGAATTAGCAGCAGAGATTCGAATGTTAGATACTAACGCGATTATTGTCTTTGTTACAACGCATTCTGAATTTGCTCCTATTTCATTCAAATATAAGGTTTCAGCCCTTGACTTTATTGATAAGGCTGTTGATAATGTCCAATTTAAAGAACAAATTCAAGAATGTATCCTCTATGCGAGACAAATGATGTCAAGCTATGAGACAGAGGAGGTGTTTTTATTTGAAACACCTCAAACTCGTCTTCGATTGCCCTATAAAGATATTTTGTATTTTGCCACTTCAACAACCCCTCATAAAGTTTGCCTTTGGACTCAGACAGAACGTTTAGAGTTTTATGGTAACTTAGCGGAAATTCAAGAGGTTGCTCCTAAACTGTTTCTTTGTCACCGTTCCTTTTTAATAAATTTGGAAAATGTAGTGCGAATAGACAAGCCTCGTCAATTGGTATACTTTGAAAATGGAGATTCTTGCCTAGTTTCGCGCTTGAAAATGAAGAATTTAATTGAAAAATGGGAATTGCTTACCTAAAAACGTTAAAAAGTTAACATTTCAGGATGAATTTTTGACATTTTAGGAAAAATAACTCAAAAAACTGTATTTTTATTTATAATAGCTTTATAGATAAAGACTGAAGTCGTCTCAAATCATGAAGTTATTCCCCAATTCAATCAAAATATTGTTTTCTCTCTCTCTCCATAAAAACAAATAGTATTTTTGATTTAGCTTTACTGATGGTTACGACTAGAATTTGTCTTTGTTTGGATATGAAACTGATTTTATCAGTGAAGCCTAGAGTATTCTAGGCTTTTTCTTTTCTTGTCATTCTTATTTCAGTACAATCAGACGATAAAACACTCTTCATAGCTTACAATTATGGTAATCATTTTTAAATAACGACTTTCATATTCAGTGAAAAATTAGATAGTTTTGTGACTAACTAATCACCTATGTTAGGAAACTAAAGATGCGAAACAGCTTTTGGTCTTCATATATTTTAGGATAAATATGCAATATTTCCATAGTAAACCTAACTCAAAGGCTTACCTTCTTTTTAAATAAATTTTAATCAAGGCTATGGAACTAGATTCTAATATTTAACTATGAGACATAGAGGAAAGGTAGCTAGTACTCTTTTAACCCTGAAATGAATAGAGTTGAGGCTTTTTTGTTTTTTATGGTATAATGATACTAATTTAGATAATTGGAGTTAAATTTTGAAAAAATCCTATCGTGTCAAGCGTGAGAAAGATTTTCAAGCCATCTTTGGTGGAGGGAAAAGCACAGCAAATCGAAAATTCGTTATCCATTTTTTAGAAAAAAAACAAGACCATTTTAGGGTGGGGATTTCGGTTAGCAAACGCCTAGGCAATGCTGTAACCCGAAATGCAATCAAGCGAAAAATTCGACATATCCTTATGGAATTTAAGGATCATCTTAAAGAAGATGATTTTGTTGTGATTGCAAGAAGAGGTGTTGAAGAATTGGATTATCAAGCTTTAAGACAAAATTTAAAACATGTCTTAAAACTAGCAAAATTACTCGAGGAAGGTTTTGAAAGTGAAAAAGAAAATTAAAATAGCAGGGTTGCTTCCTCTGGCAATCTTACTCGTTGCATGTGGGAGAAATGATATTTCTGCTCACTCCACAAGTGGCTGGGATCAGTTGGTTTATTTTTTTGCAAAATCCGTACAATGGCTGTCCTTTAACAGGTCCATTGGTGTAGGAATTATTCTCTTTACTATCCTGATTCGCCTTTTGCTTATGCCTTTATTTAATATTCAAATTAAATCAAGTCAAAAAATGCAAGATTTACAGCCTGAACTCAAAAAAATCCAAGCGAAATATCCAGGGAAAGATAGCGAAAGTCGAATGGCATTGGCAGATGAGACTCAGGCTCTCTATAAGAATAATGGCGTTAACCCGTATGCAAGTTTGTTTCCGCTTGTCATACAGATGCCTATCATGATTGCCCTCTTCCAAGCATTAACAAGAGTTCCTTTTCTTAAAACAGGCACTTTTTTATGGGCAGAGCTCGCGCAACACGATCATCTCTATATCTTACCGATCCTAGCAGCACTTTTCACCTTTTTATCAAGCTGGCTAACCAATCTTGCGGCTAAAGAAAAAAATATGGTTATGACAGTAATGACCTATATGATGCCCGTGATGATTTTTTTTATGGGATTTAAGTTGGCTAGTGGAGTTGTTCTTTATTGGGTAATTTCAAATGCTTTTCAAGTTTTTCAGTTACTCTTGTTGAATAATCCATTTAAAATCATCGCTGAAAGAGACCGTCAAGCAGCAGAAGCGAAAGAACGTCGTCTTAGAGAGAGACGAGCTCGTAAAAAAGCATTAAAACAAAGAAAATAATAGGGAGTATTTTTTTATGGCCTTATATACAGGTAAAACAGTTGAAGAAGCAATTGAGGCAGGCTTAAAAGACTTGCAAATTCCACGCCTAAAGGCACATATCCGAGTCATCTCTAAGGAGAAAAAGGGATTTTTAGGGATTGGCAAAAAGCTTGCGCAGGTTGATGTTGAAGGAATTAGCGATAAAACCGTTTATAAAGCTGATAAAAAGGCTGTTCGTGGGGTGCCCGATGAAATTAACCGTCAAAATGCACCAGTTGTTAATCCAGACCAATTGACTAGAGAAGAGACAAGTAGCCCAACTGGAGATGACAAAACAGTTCCTTTAGAAGCCTCAGTGGCTGACAGTGATTTGGCAAATCAAGCTCAAAGTGTTAGGATAGATCAACAAATGGAAGACTCTAAAGACGCTTTTGTCGCTAAAGAGACTTCATTGGTGGAAGAAAACGAAGATGCAGTTGAAATAAATCATAACCAAGCAGATGCTTCTTTTGAAGCTTTTGTGACGAGCGACTTTTCAGAAAATGCTGCTAGTAAGGATATCGAAAAAGCCACAGAGGAAGTTGCTGACTATGTGACAAAGATTATCTATGAAATGGATATTGAGGCAACTATTGAAAAGAGCTACACGAGACGTCAAATTAATCTAAAAATTGACACGCAGGAAGCTGGCCGCGTGATTGGCTATCATGGGAAAGTTTTAAAATCGTTACAACTTTTAGCACAAAACTTTTTACATGACCGCTATTCAAGGAACTTTTCAGTCGCTTTGAACGTTCATGACTATGTTGAGCATCGGACTGAAACCTTGATTGACTTTACTCAGAAAGTAGCTAGTCGTGTACTTGAAAGTCGAGAAAATTACACAATGGATCCGATGAGCAATAGCGAGCGCAAAATTGTTCATAAAACAATTGCTAACATTGAGGGTGTGGAAAGTTTTTCTGAAGGAAATGATCCTAACCGTTATGTGGTGGTTAGTATTGAAAATTAAATCAGTGAAAAAATTCTAAGTATCTGAGAAACTTAGAGTTTTTTTAAACCATCATAGGAGAGGTAGCTAGAGCCTTCCTGGAAGTTAGTAGAAAAGGCAATAAAAGCTATATCACAACCTTGTCATCAAAAACAAAAATAAGAAATAGACCTTGACAAGGGACAGGATATATAATAGAATATTAAGGTATGTTTAGTAACTGATATCACAATAGCCGGCTAAACGAATACGAAAATCTATGAGGAGGTATTCACTGTGAAACGTACTTATCAACCAAGTAAAATCCGTCGTCAACGTAAACACGGATTCCGTCACCGTATGTCAACAAAAAACGGACGTCGCGTGCTAGCTAGCCGTCGTCGTAAAGGGCGTAAAGTATTATCTGCATAATTGCGAATACAATATAAAATCAAACCAAGAGTGCTCGAGACTCTTGGTTTTTTTGCATCTTGAAAATACTTTCAAAAGAAGGCGGAAATGTTAAATTTGCGAAAGTATTTTCTAAATGGCTCCAAACTATTGAAAACGCTTTTATTGTTGTTATAATAGGGATTGTGAACGTTCTCTAAAAAATCAAAAAAAGGAGAAAAGATGCCAGGTTATATGACAAAAACAGAGTTTTTAAGACAAATTAAAGATGGCATTATCATCTCTTGTCAGGCTTTGCCGGGAGAACCTCTTTATAGTGAAGAGGGAGGCGTGATGCCTCTGATGGCGAAAGCTGCCCAAGAAGCAGGTGCTGTTGGGATAAGAGCTAATTCTGTTAGGGATATTAAAGAAATCCAAGAGGTCACTGACTTGCCAATTATTGGTATTATAAAAAAGATTATCCTCCTCAAGAACCCTTTATAACGGCCACTATGAGTGAGGTAGATCAACTGGCTACACTTGGGATTGCTGTCATTGCCTTTGATTGTACTCGTCGTGAACGCTTTGATCAAAAAAGTATTGAGCAGTTTATCAAAGAAGTTAGAGCGAAATATCCTCATCAGTTATTAATGGCTGATATCAGTACCTACGAAGAGGGGATTCTAGCTTATGAGGCGGGGGTTGATTTTGTAGGAACAACTTTATCTGGCTATACCTCTTATAGTCGACAAGAAGATGGGCCGGATTTAGAGTTGATGGCTGATCTCTGTAAAGAAGGAATTCCTGTTATAGCTGAAGGGAAGATACACACGCCAGCTGATTTGAAAAAAGTTCACGAGTTGGGTGTGGCTGGCATTGTTATTGGGGGTGCCATTACTAGGCCAAAAGAAATTGCTCAGCGGTTTATAAAGGTCTTGAAATCGTAATGTAGAAAGGGATTGCTCGTGCAGAAACATCTAATAAAAACAAAGCAAGATTACCTTGGTTATTTATTTATTGGTCCGCAGATGCTTTTAATGTTGATATTCATCCTTTATCCTGTTATTAAAGGATTTAAGATGAGTTTATATTCCGTCTATGGGGTGGATTCCTATTTTGTTGGGTTTGAGAACTTTAGCCACCTTTTACAAGATCCGGTCTTTGTTAAATCGATTTTAAATACTATTTTCTTTGTTGTAGCTATTGTCATATTGACAATCCTATTTGCTTTATTTGTTGCAACGACTGTTTATGACAAAAATAGTAAATACGTCTCTTTCATTCGCGGTGCCTATTATTTACCTGTTATGGTTTCGATGGTAGTTATGAGTATTGTTTGGAATTTCTTGTTAAACCCTTCAAATGGTTTGATTAGTTTTTACTTTGAACATTTTGGAGTAGGGCATCTTAACCTTTTGGGGAATACAAAAACTGTAATGCCAATTATAGTTTTTGTAACCTTTGTGGGAAATGTTGGACAAGCAATTATCCTCTACTTGGCCACCATGATTGGAATTTCTCAAGACTATTTTGAAGCGGCTCAATTAGATGGTGCTACGAGGTGGCAACGGATTCGTCATATTATTATTCCTTTGGTTAGACCAACGACAGCATACTTAGTCGTTATTAACATTATTGCAGTTCTGAAAATTTTTGTTGTTATCCAATTGTTAACAGGTGGAGGTCCAAATAATGCTTCAGTTACAATGATGTATTATCTTTATCAGAATGCTTTTGTTTACAATAATACAGGAGTAGCTGCAGCAATTGGTGTATTAATGTTCTTGATTGCTTTATTACTAAGTGTTCCTCAATTGCGATCATTTATTAAAACAAACTAGTGGGAGGTGTTTGTGTGAAAAAATTAAAGCGCATGGAGGGATTTGATTTAATTACTAACATTATTGTCTTTACATTGGCTATTTTGTTTTTACTGCCTTTGTTCTGGTTACTAACTAATACTTTTAAAACCTCCTCGGGTATCTATCAGATGCCACCTGATATTTTGCCTAAACAGTGGTACTTAGGAAATTTAGCTGAACTTTTTGAAGGCCAGCCAACGTTAAGGTGGATTTTCAATAGTTTTGTTGTTTCTTTTATGACAGCTCTATTAAGTGTCTATATTTCAGCTCTTGCAGCCTATGGTTTTTCTAAACTTCACTTTAAAGGGAAGACAGTTTTCTTTATTATTATTATTGCTTCAATCATGATTCCAAAGGAAACGTTCGTTGTCCCTCTCTTTGATATTATTGAGAAACTACACTGGGTAGATACCTATCAGTCCATGGTTGTTCCGAATTTAGCAACAGGCTTTGGAACATTTATGCTCTATTCCTATTTTAAGGTAATTCCAGAATCTATTCGTGAGTCAGCAAAACTAGATGGTGCTAGTGAATGGACTATTTTTACCAAGTTGATGTTACCTATTGTTAAGCCGGGGATTGGTGCTCTCTTCATATTGAACTTTGTCACTGCGTGGAATGACTACTTATGGCAACTATTAATGGCTAGAAGTAAAGAGATGAAAACTTTAACTATCGGCGTTGCAAGTCTCCAACAAGACATTAACCCTAATATTGGCTTAAAGGTAGCTGGGGCAGCAATTGCTGCGCTTCCAATGATTGTAATTTTCTTTTTGTTTCAACGATTTTTTATAAAGGGAGCTACTGATGGTGCCCTAAAAGAATAAAATTTTTACTGACTTTGCTGCTAAGATATCTATCTATTTTGAAAGGAAAAAAGTATGAAAAAGAGTATTTTACGCTTAGTAACCGTTGCACTAGTCCCTCTACTTGGTTTGACAGCTTGTTCTACAAAAGAAGCTGATAAAAAGAAAAAAGACCAAAATGAAATAGAAGTTTGGTTAACCCCGCAATGGAAAGGAACTTATAAAGGGGATGAAAAAGGAGCGGATTATGATAGTTTCTTTAAAACAGCCGCTAAAATGTATGAAAAAGAGCATCCCGGTAAAAAAATTTCTATTCAAGTTATCCCTGGTGAAGAACGTGATAGTAAATTAAGTGTGGCGACACAGACGAAAACTTTGCCTGATATATTTTTCGAATCAACTTTCGCTATCTCTGACTTAGCTCATCAAGGATTATTAGCACCACTTGATTCTACTATTGATCATAAAAATAAAGCTGATATTTCTAAATCGGTCTGGGATAATGTAACAATTAACCATAAAACCTACTTCTATCCATTTGCTCAAAATCCAGGAATGCTAGCTTACAACGCTGAAATGTTTGAAAAAGCGGGTCTTCAAAAATATCTTGCCGATAAAAATAAGATTGCTAACTGGTCTCTTGATGATTTCCAAACGATTTTGAAAAAATTGAAAGAAAGTGATACCCATGCCACACCGTTAGGCTTCTATGCTAAAAATAATCAAGGTGACACTTGGACCATGATGTATTTAAGAATGTATGGAAGTAGCTTCTTTGATAAGTCAGGGAAACTCAACGTGAATGATAAAAAGGGTGTCGAAGCTTTAGATTATATCAAGGAACTAAATGATAAAAAAATGATTACCTCTGGTGCGGAGTCATTAACAAGTAATGATGTCAATGCTATGTTCCAAAATAAGAAGATAGCAATTAGTTTTACCAACGCTGTATTGTATAAAGGGATGCTTGACAGTATGTCAGCAGGAACAGTCAATAAGTTTGATGCACGCTTAGCCAATATTCCAAGTGTAGATGGTCCTAAGTCATTCACATACGTTTTAGGATCAGCAGTCTTTAATACAAATGGTGATAAACGACAAAAATTAGCAAAAGATTTTGTTAAATATTATTCTGAAAATAAAGAGTTAGTCAAAGCAAGTATGAACTTTATGCCTGTACGCAAATCACTGGTTGAGCAAGAAAAAGCAAACCATCCAATGCTAGAAACTTATATTAATAATGATCAGTATGTTATTAACTTCTCTAATAATACGTCAGGATATGTAGAAGTTAGAAATGCCTTGTTCCCAGAAATTCAGGCTGTATTAACTGGTGAAAAAACCTCAAAAGAAGCGCTTGATACGTTTGTAGAGAAAGGCAATAAGGCTATTTCTCAAGGAATAAAACGCTCAAAAATTCTAAACGATAAATAAAAAAGTAATAAAATAAGGTTTTTGGCTACTGTACTGATTGATGGCTCCATGATGATCTCAGAAAGTTTAAGATTAAGCTAAAATTTTCGTGGAAAAAGGAATTAAAATTGATAGCTTTGGCAGAAGTTTTCGGCTAGTTTTGGAGTGTTAGTTAGGTGTGAGAAAATACAGAAAAGGAGTTGGAGATGCCGTCAGAAAAATTAGTAAAATATCAAGGAGTGATTCCGGCGTTTTATGCTTGCTATGATAAGGAAGACCAAATTGATCCTAAGGCTGTTCAAGCACTAACAACTTATTTTGTTAACAAAGGTGTTAAGGGCTTATATGTTAATGGTTCTTCAGGAGAATGTATTTATCAAAGTGTAGAGGACCGAAAATGTGTTCTCGAGAATGTCATGTCAGTGGCAAAAGGCAAATTAACGATAATTAACCATGTAGCCTGCAATAACACTAAGGATAGCATTGAATTAGCAGAACATGCTGAGGGTTTGGGAGTTGATGCTATTGCAGCTATTCCGCCAATCTATTTCAAATTGCCTGATTATGCTGTTGCTGACTATTGGAACCGAATTTCAAAAGCAGCTCCAGCTACTGATTTTATCATCTATAATATTCCACAACTTGCTGGGACTGCTCTAAGTCCAAGTCTTTATCAAAAAATGTTAGAAAATAAGCAAGTTATTGGGGTCAAAAACTCATCAATGCCAGTTCAAGATATTCAGATATTTTCTGCTCTTGGAGGTGATAATCACATTGTATTTAACGGCCCTGACGAACAGTTTTTAGGAGGGCGATTAATGGGAGCTGCTGCTGGTATTGGAGGCACATATGGAGCTATGCCAGAATTGTTCTTGGAACTGAATCATCTGATAGCAGAAAAAGAATTAGAAAAAGCATATGAGTTACAAGGACAGATCAATGACATCATAGTGGTGCTTGTATCGGGTCGCGGGCACATGTATGCTATCATAAAAGAAGTTTTGCGTATTAATGAAGGGCTTGATATAGGCTCTGTTCGGTCACCCCTGATGGGTCTAGAGGAAAGTGATTATAAAATATGTCAAGAAGCTGCTGCCCTTATTAGATTAGCTAAAGAACGATTTTGTGAAAGTCGGTGAGTAAAAATGACATTTTATTTAGCCATTGATATAGGTGGAACAGCAATAAAATACGGTTTAGTAACTGATCAAGGACAGCTTTTGAGAAAAGAAGAAATTCCAACGCAAGCTTCAAAAGGAGGTCCAACAATCTTAGCTAAGGTCTTATCCCTAGTAGAAGACTATCACAATCAAGTCCCCCTAACAGGTGTAGCAATTTCTACCGCGGGAATGGTGAATCCTGAAAAAGGAGAAATTTTTTATTCAGGTCCACAAATTCCTAATTATGTAGGGATATCATTTAAAAAGTCAATTGAAGAGCAATTCAATATCCCATGTGAAGTAGAAAATGATGTCAATTGTGCGGGGCTGGCAGAAGCCATTTCTGGTAGTGCAAAAAATGCAAAAGTTGCTGTCTGTTTAACAATCGGGACAGGTATTGGAGGATGCTTTTTGCTGAATTCACAAGTCTTTCATGGGAGCAGTTTTTCAGCTTGCGAGGTTGGTTATATGCGTCTTGATAATAGTCAGTTTCAAGATTTAGCATCAACGACGGCACTAATAAATGATGTTGCAAAAAGACATGGTGACCAGCCTGATGATTGGAATGGACGAAGAATTTTTGAAGAGGCAAAAGCTGGGAATCGGCATTGTATAGCAGCTATTGATCAATTGGTAGACTATTTGTGTCAAGGGATAGCTAATATATGCTATGTTGTGAATCCAGAATGTGTTGTTTTAGGTGGTGGTATAATGGGACAAAAAGCTTACTTATCCCCTAAAATCAGTCAAGCTCTAGAAAAGTATTTAGTTTCTAGTATCTTCCAAAAAACGAAAATTGCTTTTGCCAGTCATGAAAATAATGCAGGAATGATGGGGGCTTATTACCATTTTAAACAAAAGCAGAGGGTTTAATCTCATTTGTAAAAAAGTTCTAAATAGGAATTTAGAACTTTTTTACTTTATAATGGTGTTTTTGAAAATTTCCTCTTTCTGAGCTTTATTAATAGCTGATACATAAGCGTATATGATATCCATCATAATGAGGAGAGGAAATTGGGGCGAAATACGATTACCGTAATTCAGTTTATGATTAGAAGCAACGGGAATAATATCAATCGTTTTTGGGAATGTTTGATTGTTGTTGGTAGTGAGTAGAATAGTTTTGGCTCCCTTTTGACTCGCTTTGTCTAGGGCCCTAACAACAGATTGTGTTTTACCCGACAAAGAAAAGCCAAAGACAAGGCAGTTTTGATTGACAACACTATTAGCCCAAGTAAAACCATCTGTATCAGAGTAAGCATCACAAATTAAGCCAAGTCGCATAAAACGCAGTTTCATTTCTTGAGCGACAAGAGCAGAGCTTCCTTTTCCGTAGAAGTAGATGCGCTCCGACTTGTCAAAACAAGTAGCTAGATCTTGGAGTTTAGCTTCATCCACTAAGTCGTAAGTTTTATTAATCAAGGCATCGTAATCAAATAGAACTCTCTTGGTTAATTCCAAGTGAAAAGGCTGAAAATTGACTTTGGATTCTTGTAAGCTTTTGCTGTATTCAAAGGAAAAAGCCCGATAACCAGCAAAGCCACACTTTTTAGCAAAACGGGTCAAAGCTGACTGGGAGATATGCAATTGCTTTATAATATTAGCTGCCTTTAGATTTTGGTCATCTAACTCTGTTTCAATAAAAAAGTAAGCAATCTTTTTTTCTAGGTCTGTCATTTGGTCTAAAGCATCTTCAATTTGGGTGATTAAGCGGTGGTCTCTGCGCATCCTATATCCTCCTGTAAACCTTACCAAATCAGTATACCATAAAGAACGTGTGACTGATACCGCAAGACGATGGCACCCACCTTATCATTTACTAACGCATTCTTGTAGTCTATTAGAGAGAGTCAATAAGTCAACTGGAAACTATTGTAGGTAAAGTCAGTCATGTGAAACCTTTAGACTTATGTTATAATAGTCAAACAATGTTGTGTGAAAGGAATGGCAAAGAATGCTTGAGATTTTTGATACTCATACTCATTTGAACAGTGATAACTTTTCAGGTAGGGAAGATGAAGAATTAGCTTTGGCTAAAGAACAGGGAGTAACTTACCATAATGTGGTTGGTTTTGATCAAGAAACCATTGAAGGTGCTTTAACATTGGCTCAGAAATATCCAGAAGTTTATGCAACCATTGGCTGGCATCCGACTGAAGCTGGTTCCTACACTCAGGATATAGAAGAGATGATTATTTCGCATTTAAGAGATCCTAAAGTCATAGCCTTAGGTGAGATTGGTTTAGATTATCACTGGATGGAAGATCCTAAAGAGATTCAAATCAAGGTTTTTAAACGACAAGTTCAGTTGTCAAAAGATTATGATTTACCTTTTGTGGTGCATACAAGAGATGCTTTAGAAGACACTTACCACGTTCTCAAGGAAGTAGGTGTCGGTTCTCGCGGAGGTATCATGCATTCTTATTCTGGGTCATTAGAAATGGCAAATAAATTCATAGAGCTTGGCATGATGATTTCCTTCTCAGGAGTGGTAACCTTCAAAAAAGCACTAGAAATTCAAGAAGCAGCACAGCAATTACCTTTAGACAAAATCTTGGTGGAGACTGATGCGCCTTACTTGGCACCTGTTCCGAAGCGTGGTCGGGAAAATCACACAGCTTATACTCGGTTTGTGGTCAATAAAATAGCAGAATTGCGAGAACTTTCAGTGGAGGAAGTGGCCACTGCTACGACAGAAAATGCGAAAAGGATTTTTAGAATTGACAGATAAAATTAAAATTCAAGAGGTCATTGTGGTTGAAGGCAAGGATGATACAGCCAATTTGAAGCGCTTTTATGATGTCGATACCTATGAGACGCAAGGCTCTGCTATTAATGAGGAAGACTTGGAGAGGATTGAACGTTTAAATAACTTGCGTGGTGTGATTGTTTTTACAGACCCAGATTATAATGGGGAACGCATCCGTAAGATTATTATGCAAGCTGTGCCAACGGTTCGACATGCTTTCTTAAAACGTAACGAAGCTATACCAGCATCTAAATCTAAAGGGCGGTCATTAGGAATTGAACATGCTTCTTTTGAGGCTCTGCAAAAAGCACTAAGGAAAGTAACTCAGGCCTATGATGATGACAATCAGTTTGATGTTACAAGTGGGGACTTGGTACGTTTAGGCCTCACATTGGGTAAAGAAAGTCGGCAAAAACGAGAATATTTGGGGGACCAACTCCGAATAGGCTACTGCAATGGCAAACAACTTTTGAAAAGATTAGAGCTTTTTGGCATCAGCTTAGCAGACCTCGAAGAAGCTATGGCTTACTATAAAAGCTAACCATCAACAATTACAAGAAAGTCCGATGGTTTTTCTTAGTCAGTTTTCCTAATTATACAAAGACACTACTTTTGTTAATGTACTTGTCTTGCTATTATAGAATGTGATAAGGAATATGTTACAATAGAGAAAAGAAGAAGTGGGAAAAAAGAATACATGAGAATTGCAGATTACAGTGTTACGAGAGCTATCCTTGAGCGTCATGGTTTTACTTTTAAGAAATCTTTCGGACAAAACTTTTTGACGGATACCAATATCTTACAAAAGATTGTTGATACGGCAAGAATTGATAAAAATGTCAATGTTATTGAAATTGGACCAGGTATTGGTGCTCTGACAGAATTTTTAGCAGAGAATGCAGCTGAAGTTATGGCTTTCGAAATTGATGATCGTCTCGTCCCGATCTTAGCAGACACCCTCAGAGATTTTGACAATGTCCAAGTTATCAACCAGGATATCTTAAAAGCTGATTTGCAAACACAGATTCAAGGTTTTGAAAATCCAGAATTACCTATAAAGGTGGTGGCTAATTTACCATATTACATTACAACACCAATCTTAATGCATTTGATTGAAAGTAAAATTCCTTTCCAAGAGTTTGTGGTTATGATGCAAAGAGAAGTCGCTGATCGTATCTCAGCCGAGCCTAATACTAAAGCCTATGGAAGTTTGTCAATTGCAGTTCAATATTATATGGTGGCTAAAGTAGCTTTCATTGTGCCGAGAACAGTATTTGTACCGGCTCCAAATGTTGATTCTGCCATCTTGAAAATGGAACGTCGTGTAGAACCTTTAATTAAAGTTCAAGATGAAGATTTCTTCTTCCGAGTAGCTAAAGTTGGTTTTGTCCATCGCCGTAAGACCTTATGGAATAACTTGACCAGTCATTTTGGTAAGTCTGAAGAGACTAAAAAGAAGTTAGAGAATGCCTTAGAATTAGCAGGTATTAAAGCCAATATTCGTGGTGAAGCTCTAACTATCGCAGAATTTGGAAAATTAGCTGATGCTTTGAAGTCAGTTGGTATTTAGAACTAAAGTCCCTATTCATTTGAATAGGGACTTTAGTTTAAGAATCTCAAAATAAATAAGAGTGATAGCTGGACTTGCTTCCTAGCTTATTTTTTTGCACAATCATCTACATGAAAAGTGCATTATGACTTTGAACGATTAATTCATCAAAAAATTTTCGCAAAACAATTTTTCCACCTTGAAAGCTCTCTTCTTGGATAACTTGAATTTCAAGATGGATATTTTGATAGCCAAATAATGCATTAGCGTATTGAAGAGTAATTTCATTTTCAAAATCATCTAAGCAAAGATGGGCAATATTAATCATAGCTTTTTTGACAGCTCGTCGTACTCTTTGTAGCATAATTTTTTGACAATGAGCGTCTATTGATAAATAATGCTCAAAATTAACCTTTTCAAAGGGGATATTATGATCTAACATCAGCTTACAAATTGTCATTATATCGGTATAACCAGCTTCAGCGGTAATGCCTAGATAGGATAATATGGATCGGATTTTCTCTAATTGCTTTTCTTGTATGCTATCTTGAGTCTGTTGTGCTAGGGTAGGACCTAAAAGTTCTTGAATTAGCTTTAATTTAGCTTCCATTTGAATACTTTCTTTGACCTTATTGACAACCGATCGTACTTCAACAATGTTAATGGGTTTATTGATGAAAAATTCAATTCCTGCTTGATAAGCATCTTGTCGAAGACCTTCATCTTTAACCTGAGAAATCATAATAAATTTGAGTTTTGGGCGACTGTGGTGGATTTTTTCAACCAGTGTCACACCATCTAACTTTGGCATTAATAAGTCAACTAAGACAATATCAATATCGGAAACTAATAAATCATGATAGGCTTCAGTTGAATCATTTGTTGTCTTACAAACGATGTGGTTAAAATCGTCCTCAATGATTTCCTGAAGCACCATTGTCACAGAGGGATCGTCATCTATAATATAGAATTTCATTCATTCACTCACTCCATTTACTAATTGCTTCATGCTTAAATTAATAGTAAAAATAGCACCTTTAGGTTGGTTATCAGAACAGGTTATGTTTCCTTTAAATTGTTCTTCAACAATAACTTTAACATTTGATAAACCTATTCCACGGTAAATATCCCCATTTGCATCAAATTTTGTTGAAAAACCAGATTGAAAAATAAACTTTTTCATCTTATCAGAAATACCAGGGCCGTTATCACTGATGGTAATGCTAAGGTTTTGGTCGTTTTCTTGTGTTGAAACAATAATAGTACCATTTTTTTGCTCCCCAATAGCTTCCACAGCATTCAGCACAATATTGGAGACGATTGTAAGGAGAAAATAATAGTTGGTAATGGTCGTCTTGCTTTGAATATGCTCGGTAATAATGATATCTTGCTGATGTGCTTGAATTAGGCTACGGATATATGACAGAGCAATTCTAAAAATATCTTTTACGGTCATGCTTGATTCGTTTTCTACACTAAAGTAAGTACCAAGTCCTTTTATAACATTTTGGTAATCCTTTTTAATTTCGTGCACATCTCTTGCGATGTCTAAAGATAAATGTTGGTATTCTTGCGGTAAATGATGTTTAGCTAACTCTTTGTCGAGAAGATAAGCATTTTTCATGATGTTTTCAATCTCAAGAATATTTTTCTGCATAAAGTAAACTTCACTTTTAACAGCAGAAGTAGACCAAATAAAATAATAGTAACGTTGTTCGTGGTAATCCTTAAGAAGTAAGAGGGTTAGATAACTATAAGTGTAAGCCAGTGCGCAGCTAACTAAAGCTCTTACTAAGGCGGTTAGAAAAAGTATCTGAAAAATGCTGACAGTATAGTTTTTAAAATTGAGCAATAAACTAATTTCTAAGATATTCGAAAGGTAGTCACAGATAATGATGGCTAGAAAAAACGTTCCTTTATTTCGATAGGAACGGTTCCAATATAGAAAATAAAAACAGAATCCGTAACACAAGTAAAATACGACATCGGTAAAAACAAATTCTAAGATTTTCAGAGATGCTGATTTTCCTACTAAGGCTAGAATAAGCCCTCTAAAGATTGGAGAAACTGCTGCAATTCCTAAACAAATATGGAAAGGGTTCACATCATCATTAAAATATAAAAAAACTGGCAAGATGAACAGAGACAAAGTTAAGATAAAACCATCAGTAATTGTAGAAATATGTATCTGTGCAGCTAATGCGATAGTGATAGCGGCAATAACAATCCGTTGTCGTCTTTCGAGATGATTTTCGGTTAAAATATCAAGCATATCAATTCCTAAAAATTTCTATTTGAAGATTTTTGAATATTGTTGAAGATTTGTGAAAGCGCTAACTATAATCTAAGTATAAATAAAAAGGAGGTAATAAGCAATGAAAAATCTACGAAATCGTAATTTTCTAACCTTATTGGATTTCACAACACAGGAAGTTGAATTTCTCTTAAATCTCTCTGAAGATTTGAAGCGTGCTAAGTATGCGGGTATTGAACAACAAAAATTAGTTGGAAAAAATATTGCCCTTATTTTTGAGAAAGATTCAACCCGTACTCGTTGTGCATTTGAGGTTGCTGCTTACGATCAAGGAGCTCGGGTTACTTACTTAGGGCCAACAGGAAGTCAAATGGGTAAAAAAGAAACCGCAAAAGATACTGCTCGTGTTCTTGGTGGTATGTATGATGGTATTGAATATCGTGGTTTTTCTCAAAAAACTGTTGAAACTCTTGCAGAATTTGCAGGTGTTCCAGTATGGAATGGTTTAACAGATGCTGACCACCCAACGCAAGTATTAGCTGATTTTTTGACTGCAAAAGAGTGTCTTCAAAAACCTTACAAAGAGATTCGTTTTACTTATGTTGGAGATGGTAGGAATAATGTCGCTAATGCTTTAATGATTGGTGCCTCAATTGTCGGTATGACCTATCATTTAGTTTGTCCCAAAGATTTAAATCCCGATCCAGAGCTTTTGAAGAAGTGTCAAGAGATAGCTAAGAGTACAGGTGCTGTCATTGAAATTACAGATGATATTGAAAAAGGAGTCCTTAACTCAGATGTTCTTTATACAGATGTTTGGGTGTCAATGGGTGAACCAGATGAAGTTTGGAAAGAGAGGATTGCACTCTTAGAACCTTACCGAGTAACTCAGGAAATGATTGAAATGACAAAGAATCCTAATGTAATTTTTGAGCATTGCTTGCCTTCCTTCCATAACATAGACACAAAAGTAGGTAAAGAAATCTATGATAAATATGGTCTAAAAGAAATGGAAGTTTCTGATGAAGTTTTTGAAGGACCTCATTCTGTAGTCTTCCAAGAAGCTGAAAATCGTATGCATACCATTAAAGCAGTTATGGTAGCTACCTTGGGTGACTAGGAGGTCTGTATTATGACAAAGATAGTCGTTGCATTAGGCGGGAATGCTTTAGGAAATTCACCGGAGGAACAACTTGAACTGGTCAAGGGGACAGCTAAATCGCTTGTTTCACTTATTAAAGCAGGCCATGAAGTTGTTATCAGTCATGGGAACGGGCCACAAGTCGGAGCAATTAATTTAGGGATGAATTATGCGGCAGAGAACGGACAAGGAGCAGCATTTCCCTTCCCTGAGTGTGGTGCTATGAGTCAAGGTTATATTGGTTACCACCTTCAACAAAGTTTATTAAATGAAATAGGTAAAGAAGGCATTACTAAAGAAGTTGCGACCCTTGTGACGCAAATAGAAGTTGATCCTAAAGATAGCGCCTTTCAAAATCTCACAAAGCCAATAGGAAGTTTTTATGATAAAGAAACATCTGAAAAAATAGCTACGGAAAAAGGCTATACTTTTGTTGAAGATGCCGGGCGGGGTTATCGACGAGTAGTAGCTTCTCCTCAACCAATAGAGATTTTGGAATTAGCTAGTATAAAGGCTCTCATTGAAGCAGGAACTTTAGTCATTGCAGGTGGTGGTGGTGGTGTCCCAGTAATTAAGGATTCAAGTGGCACTTACCAAGGTGTTGCGGCAGTTATTGATAAAGACCAATCTAGTGCTTTACTAGCAGGCAAACTTGAGGCAGATCAATTAATTATTCTAACGGCTGTTGAGCATGTTTACATTCACTACGGAAAAGAAAATCAAGAAAAACTGACCCAGGTAAAGACTGGGGATCTGATTGACTACGTTAAGCATGGAGAATTTGCCAAGGGTAGTATGTTACCTAAAATAATGGCTTGTTTGAGTTTTCTTGATCATAATCCAAACGGAAAAGCAATCATAACCTCTTTAGATAGCCTAGAAAAAGCTTTAAATGGTGTTACTGGCACACACATTACTAAATAAAAGCTTTAGAGGCATGAAAAGATCAGTGATTATCTGTTTTTCATGCCTTTTTCTATGCTATTAGCCTTCAGTACAAATAACCAACTTAAAGGGAGAAATGATATGATAATAGGTAAAACTAAAAATGAAGGGATAGTGGCAAAAAAAGCTTTTCGTATGCCAGGAGCCTTCACGATACTATTTATTTTGACGATAATTGCGGTAATAGCCACTTATATTATACCGTCAGGCTCTTATGCAAAATTACTCTATAATTCTGAAACGTCTAAATTAATGATCACAGAACCTTCAGGAAAGGTCAAAAATGTCGCAGCAACACAGAAAGAGTTGGATAAAATTGGTGTCAACATAAAAATTAAAGAGTTTACATCAGGAGCCATCAGCAAACCCATTTCTGTACCAAACACTTATAAAAGATTAAAACAAAATCCTGCTCGACCAAGTGACATTACAACAAGTATGGTCAAGGGGACTATTGAAGCTGTAGATATAATGGTTTTTATAATGGTTCTTGGAGGTATGATAGGGGTGGTTCGTCGAAGTGGGGCCTTTGAGTCAGGATTAATTGCTTTGACGAGAAAAACAAAAGGTCGAGAGTTTACACTTATTTTCTTAGTGTCATTATTAATGGTGTTAGGTGGTACGCTATGCGGTATTGAAGAAGAAGCTGTTGCATTCTATCCTATTCTAGTCCCTGTTTTTCTGGCTATGGGTTACGATTCCATTATTTGTGTTGGAGCAATTTTCTTGGCTAGCTCAGTGGGAACTTCTTTCTCTACAATTAATCCGTTTTCATCAGTAATTGCTTCAAATGCGGCTGGTATTAGCTTTACAGAAGGTTTAGAATGGCGGATATTTGGTTGTATTGCAGGTGCCATCTTTGTTGTTGCCTACCTTTATTGGTATGCTAAAAAAATCAAAGCTGATCCAAGTTTTTCTTATTCCTATGAAGATCGAGAAGAGTTTAATAAAAAATGGGGATTAGTGGCAGGACTTTCGGAAGCGAAATTTACTATTAGGCAAAAGATTATACTTGTGTTATTTACGATTTCTTTTCCTTTAATGGTTTGGGGCGTTATGTCTCAAGGTTGGTGGTTTCCAACAATGGCATCCTCTTTTTTGGCTATTACGATAGTTATTATGTTTCTTGCGGCAACAGGTCCAAACGGAATCGGTGAAAAGGAAGTCGTTGACGAATTTGTCAATGGAGCAGCTAGTTTAATTGGAGTATCCTTGATTATTGGTTTAGCCAGAGGTATTAATATTATATTAAATCAAGGTTTTATATCTGACACTATGCTATTTGGTGCTTCAAAAGTCGCTTCGCATGTAAGTGGTCCAGTCTTTATTATCGTGATGATGATTATTTACTTCTTTTTGGGCTTTGTTGTTCCGTCTTCATCAGGCCTTGCGGTCTTGTCTATGCCTATTCTGGCACCTTTGGCTGATACAGTGGGAATACCAAGATATCTTGTTGTTATGGCTTATCAGTTTGGACAGTATGCTATGCTATTTTTAGCGCCCACCGGTTTGGTTATGGCAACTCTTCAAATGTTAGATATGAAGTATTCACATTGGCTGAAATTTGTATGGCCGGTTGTTGCTTTTTTACTTATTTTCGGTGGTGGTATGTTAGTTTTTCTAGTGCTTTTGGCAGGTTAGTGACAGCTTATCTCCAAATAATAAAAACCATGTCAATGTACTGCACCCCAAAAGTTAGACAAAAAAGTCTAACGATTGGGGTGTTTTTGTATGAAATTAAATTATGAAGATAAATTAGAAATTTATCGTTTAAAGAAATCAGGTGTTTCCTGGACTCAATTAGAGATTCAATTTGGAGTAAACCGCTGCAACTTAAAATATAGCATTCGACTGATGGATCGTTATGGAGTCGAGATAGTTAAGAAGCAAAAGTACCAAGCTTATTCATCTGAAATGAAGCAAGAAATGATTAATAAAGTCTTGAAAGATGGGTAATCCTTAATGTCAGTTTCTCTAGATTACGCCTTCCCAAATCCAGGAACTCTTGCCAATTGGATAGCGCAATACAAGAAAAATGGTTATACTATTGTTGAGATAACAAAAGGGAGACCAGCAAAAATGGGACGTAAACCAAAGAAAACTTGGGAAGAAATGACTGAATTAGAGCGCCTTCAGGAAGAGAACGAATATCTCAGAACGGAGAACGCCTTCCTAAAAAAGTTAAAAGAATTAGAAGAATGGGACGAAGCTATCGAGAAAGAACGACAGAAATCATTAAAGAAATGGTTGATGGAGGATTTAGACTAGATTTACTTCTAAAAACAGCTCAATTAGCTCGTTCAACCTATTACTATCATCTTAAGCAACTAGAACAAGATGATTTAGACAAGTCCATTAAAGACCAAATTCAAGAGGTTTATCAGGAACATAAAGGTAACTATGGCTATCGTCGAATCACTTTGGAACTGCGCAGCAGAGGATTTAGTATCAACCACAAAAGAGTTCAGCGCTTGATGAAGGAATTAGGTTTGGCAGCGAGAATACGTCGAAAAAGACGCTATTCATCTTATAAGGGTGAGGTTGGAAAGAAAGCGGATAATCTTATTCAACGCCATTTTGAAGCCTCTAAACCTTTTGAGAAGTGTTATACCGATGTGACTGAATTTGCTTTACCTGAGGGAAAACTCTATTTGTCAACTGTACTTGATGGTTATAATAGCGAGATTATAAACTATACCATTTCACGTTCTCCTGACTTAAACCAAATTAAAACGATGCTAGAAAAGACATTTCCGGATAAACATTATGATGGGACTATATTACATAGTGATCAAGGCTGGCAGTATCAACACAACTATTATCATCACTTCCTATCCTCTAAAGGTATCCGTCCATCTATGTCACGTAAAGGAAACAGCCCTGACAATGGGATGATGGAATCCTTCTTTGGCATATTAAAGTCAGAAATGTTCTATGGTTATGAGAGCTACTATAAATCTCTGGAAGATTTAGAAAAAGCTATTAAAAAATATATTGATTATTACAACAATAAACGTATCAAAGTAAAACTAAAAGGACTTAGTCCTGTACAATACAGAACTAAATCCTTTACTTAAAATATAATGTCTAACTTTTGGGGGTCAGTACACAATCTGACATGGTTTTTATTATTCAATCATTCCTAATGCTTTCTTTAATTGCTCTACTTGCAGTTTGCTCAGTGCCTTGGGGTTTTCTTTGGCTAAAATTTGCATTTTGAAGGCCATCTGAGGGCTAGCTTTTAATGCTTTTTCTTGCTCAGCTTTTAATTGAGGGGCAAGGCTAGCTAATTGTTGCGCTTGCTTTGGTGTGACCACTAGCCAATAATCCTTTGGAATGACTACTTCAGCTTTTTGTGAAATCAGTTCATTATTTTCTCCTCCAAAACCAAACATCAGTTTATCAAGGTGAGTTTTCCAAACATACCGTTTGGTAGTGGTTATCAAATAGGCCTTATCACTATCAGTTAGCTTGTAGTTAGCTGATGTTTTAATGGCTTGATTGATTTTCTTTGTGTTAGGGACAAAATGGGCTTTGGGTTTTTGTTCTTCTTTTTGATCTCTATAGATGAGTACGTGGTGGTCTGATTTCGTACCAATCTTTTTAGCGATGAGTAGACCAAAGTTAGCTTTAACATCACCGGCAGAATAAATTTCCTGTTTGATAATTTTTGTGTCAATGCTCATTCCTCGGTGGTTAACGAAGTGGTCTGTGAGATAAAGAGTGCTAGCTAGGAGACTAAGCAAAGATAGAGATCCAAAAAGATATCTTACCAATTGTTTAGGAATATACATCCAGGTCACAAAGGATAGCACAGTTGCTAAGGCAATGATTAATAGAATCATCTTAAAGCTCCTTTTCTACTTCAATAACTTTTCCTTGACGGAGAAAGAGTGCAACGACAAAACCAATGATTGCAAAGGATAAACCAATAGCAAAGGAGGTATGGAAGCCTTTTAGACTAGCGTCTAACAATTTAGAAGCATATTCTAGAGGGTTTTGCTCTTGTAATATTTTAGAAGGTTTATTATTGTTAATAACGTTTTGAGTAACACTTGATAACAAGGCAACGACAATAGCCGATGCAATTTGACGAGCTGTATTGTTAGAAGCTGTTCCATGAGCAGCCTCATGCGGTGGTAGTGCACTCATAGCTGAAGCTGTTAAAGGCATCATAATCATGGCAATACCAAACATACGAACGGCATATAATAGGGTAATATAGTGGTCAGGTGTTGTTCCAGTAAGGAAAATAAAAGGGATAGTTCCGATACCAAGAATAGTAAAGCCAATTAAGGCAAGTCGACGAGCACCAACTTTATCATAGGCACTACCAGCGAGGGGGCTGATAATTCCCATGATTAGAGCTCCAGGTAGCAGGACAAGTCCAGAATCAAGGGCAGATAGACCATGTACGTTTTGTAAATACAGAGGTAGCATCATTTCTACTCCCATCATAGCCATCATAGATAAGGCGATGGCAAGTGTGGTCACGGAGAACTGTTTAACCTTGAAGACACGAATATCTAGGAAGGGTTGTTCCAAAGTTAATTGTCGTCGGATAAAAATTACAATGATAATAACCCCTACAAGAATTGGCATGATAACATTAGTCAGGTTTCCCCAGCCATCACTAGCCACGTTGGTGAATCCCCAAAGAAAAAGACCGAATCCTATAATAGACAAAACAAAGGAAGGAACATCTAAAGTCATTTTTTTGTTTGGGATAACATCTTTGATAAAAATGGGAGATAGCAAAAATGAAATGGTTAAGATAATTAATGGTAAAACAAAAATAGCACGCCAAGCCAAATTATGACCGAATAAGATGATATCGTGCTTTAATAACCAACCCGCAAAGGTAGGTCCAATTGCAGGAGCAAGTCCAACCACTAAGCCACTAAGTCCCATTGCAGCCCCTCTTTGTTCAGCTGGGTAAATATTGACCATAACTACCTGCATTAAAGGCATAGTAATCCCAACGGCAACAGCCTGGATAATTCTACCTACTAGGAAAAGGGTCCAGTTGGATGTGGGTGCTAAGGTTGTGATTAGTAGTCCAACAACCAATATAGCGTAGGCTGACACATAGAGCCACTTAGTTGAAAAACGAGTTGCAAGGTAAGCTGAAACAGGAATCATAATCCCATTTGCTAGTAAGAACCACGTGGTTGCTTGTTGAGCAGTTGCTAAGTTAATATGGAAACTGTCCATCAATGTGGGTATTGCAGTACCAAGACTCGTTTGATTTAAAATACCGGCAAAGGTAGCGACTAATAGTAAAATAACCATAGTCGTCCGATTAAAAGGCTTGCCGTGTATATCAACGTTATAATCAGTTGACATTCTTCTCTCCTTTAAATGAATTATGAGTATGCTGATTTTATGATATATTAAAATTTCAGAAATCAACATAGTTACCCTGAGAACTATACCACAAACCTAAATGAGCTGCAATTAATTTGCATCGTTTTTTTAGAGACATTCAGGAAAAAATTTAAAAAAATTATCATAATGGAAAACGTAAATCTGCTGAATTAAAGACTTATTTTTGCTATAATGAAGTTATTATGATTACGAGGAGTTCATTTGCAAGGAAGAATTATTAAATCTTTGGCCGGTTTTTATTATGTCGAGTCTGAAGGAAGAGTTTACCAAACACGTGCGCGTGGAAATTTTAGAAAAAAAGGACAGGTTCCCTATGTGGGCGATTTTGTTGACTTTACAGCAGAGGATAACTCAGAAGGTTATATTCTAGCCATACATGAACGCAAAAATGAGCTAGTCAGACCTCCTATTGTTAATATTGACCAAGCTGTTGTTATTATGTCGGCCAAGGAACCCGACTTTAATAGTAACCTCTTGGACCGTTTTTTAGTTCTATTGGAAAATAAACGTATTAGGCCGATTGTTTATATTTCTAAACTTGACCTACTCAAAGATCTGACGGCTATTGAAGATGTTAGTCGTCACTATGAGCAGATAGGTTATAATTTTGCTATGTCTCTTGATCAGCTTTTACCACATCTAAGAGGAAAAGTAACAGTCTTTATGGGACAGACTGGTGTTGGCAAATCAACACTTCTTAACAAAATTTCCCCAGAACTAGGCCTTGAGACGGCAGCAATCTCTGATAGTTTAGGGCGCGGACGCCACACGACACGTGCTGTTAGTTTTTATAATGTTAACGGTGGGAAAATAGCTGATACGCCAGGTTTTTCCAACTTAGATTACGCTATTGATAATGGAGAAGACCTTAGTGAGGCCTTTCCTGAAATCAGACATTTTAGCCATAACTGTAAATTTAGATCCTGTAGCCATCGTCACGAACCGCAATGTGCTGTCATCGCTGCAGTAGAGGCAGGCCGAATCTGGCAAAGACGCTATGATAATTATTTACAATTTCTCAGTGAAATCGAAAACCGACGCGAAACCTTTAAGAAAGTAATTAAAAGAAAGTAGGGTATTGAACATGACAAGTCACAAAATTGCACCTTCTATTTTAGCGGCTGACTATGCTAATTTTGCCACAGAGTTAAAACGTATTGAGGAAACAGATGCAGAGTATGTTCATATTGATATTATGGACGGTCAATTTGTTCCTAATATTAGCTTTGGTGCAGACGTAGTCGCTAGTATGCGTAAGCATAGTAAACTGGTTTTTGATTGCCATTTGATGGTGATTAATCCTGAGCGTTATGTGGAAGCTTACGCGCAAGCAGGTGCCGATATTATGACTATCCATGTTGAGAGTACTCATCATATTCATGGTGCCCTACAGAAAATTAGAGCGGCTGGGATGAAAGCTGGACTTGTTATCAATCCTGGGACGCCAGTCAGTGTCATTGAGCCTCTCTTATCCTTGGTTGATCAAGTTCTGATTATGACAGTAAATCCTGGCTTTGGAGGTCAAGCTTTTATCCCAGAGTGTTTAGATAAGGTAAAAAAAGTTGTTGAGATGCGTCAAAGGGCTGGTTTAGACTTTGATATTGAAGTTGATGGTGGCGTCGATGACAAAACGATTGCAGCATGTGCCAAAGCAGGTGCCAATGTTTTTGTGGCAGGGTCTTATCTCTTTAAAGCTGATGATTTAGTCTCTCAAGTCCAAACATTAAGGTTGGCTTTGGATGCTTAAAATAGCCTTAGTTGCTGGCGGGGATCTTGAGTCGCTTCCTAAGCAATACGATTTCTATTGTGGTATTGATCGTGGTAGTCTTTTTGTTATTGAAGAAGATTTACCTTTGACTTATGCAGTAGGTGATTTTGATTCGGTTTCTGAGTCGGAATTATCGAATATAAAAAGGAAGGCTAAACACTTCGTGCAGTCGCCTGCTGAAAAAAATGATACAGATACGGAGTTAGCTTTAAAGACAGTTTTCGAAGATTATCCAGAAGCGGAGGTAACGATTTTTGGGGCCTTTGGAGGAAGATTGGATCATTTATTGTCCAATCTTTACTTGCCTAGTAATCCAGAGTTAAAGCCTTTTCTATCGCAGATTACTCTTCTTGATTATCAAAATCATGTGCAATTTCGTCCAAGTGGTAGTCACATCATCCATCAAGTAGAGGGTATGACTTATGTTTCTTTTATGGCCGTAGGTCAAAATCCCTTGTCAATAAAAGGTGCTAAATACGACTTAACTAGTTCAAATTATTTTGAGAAAAAAGTCTATTCTAGCAATGAGTTTATTGGACAACCAATAGAAGTTAGTGTTGATTCTGATTACATTATTATTATTCAAAGTAGAGACAGGAGTTAATTTGGAAGTTCTTATTGTAATTCTACTTATCCTTATGGGGATTATTATTGTCGTTCTTTATCAGAAGGTTCAGTCCTTAGAAGCTCAATTTCAAAAGACTTTGGAAAGCAATGCTGACAATCTGTCAGATCAATTATCTTATCAATTAGAAAGTTATAGTAAAAATCAGATTATTGAAGTCAGTTCCTTGTTGAACCGCAATCAAACAGACCTTTATCAACAACTTAATGATTTAAAGACAGTTTTATATCATAATTTATCAGAGAGTCGTGATCGTAGTGATCAGAGGCTAGAATTGATTGATAAGAATCTTTCACGATCCGTCAAGCAAATGCAGGACTCCAACGAGAAACGCCTGGAAGAGATGCGTCAGACTGTGGAAGAAAAGTTAGAAGAAACTTTAAATAAACGTCTACAAGTTTCTTTTGAAACAGTGTCTAAACAATTGGAAAATGTCAATCTTGGTTTAGGTGAGATGCGCACAGTTGCTAAAGATGTCGGTACCTTAAATAAAGTGCTATCTAACACTAAAACACGCGGTATTTTAGGGGAACTTCAATTAGGACAGATTATTGAAGACATTCTAACAGTTCAACAGTATGAAAAAGAGTTCTCCCCCATCAGAGGCTCTAGTGAACGCGTTGAGTATGCCATCAAACTTCCTGGTCAAAACGAAGGAGAGTATGTTTATCTTCCGATTGATTCCAAGTTTCCCTTGGAAGACTATTATCGTTTAGAAGATGCCTATGAATCTGGAGACAAAGAACAGATTGAACAGACTCGTAAAGCCTTGCTTGCTGCTATTAAACGTTTTGCTAAAGATGTTAATAAGAAATACATTAAGCCACCTGAAACAACCAACTTTGGAATTCTCTTCTTACCGACTGAAGGTCTCTACTCAGAAGTGGTTCGCAGCGCAGCCTTTTTTGATGCACTTCGAAGGGAAGATAATATCGTTGTGGCAGGTCCATCTACCTTATCGGCTCTGCTTAATTCTCTATCGGTAGGTTTTAAAACCCTAAATATTCAAAAAAATGCGGATGATATTAGCAAAATTTTAGGCAATGTTAAAAGTGAGTTTGAAAAGTTTGGAACTATTTTAGTCAAGGCGCAAAAACAAATTTCGACAGCAAACTCAACGTTAGACAACTTAATTTCAACACGCAGTAAGGCCATTGTTAGAGCTTTGACAAAAGTCGAAACTTATCAAGATAAGGATACTGAAGCTTTGCTTAATATACCTGATATAGAAGAGGATACCTATGAAAATTAACCAAATGAAGAAAGACCAACTGTTTGAGGGCTTTTATCTGATTAAATCAGCAGAAGTAAGAAAAACAAGAGCGGGTAAGGATTTTATTTCCTTTACTTTTCAAGATGATTCTGGTGAAATTTCAGGCAATCTTTGGGATGCACAACCCTACAATGTAGAGGAATTTGTGGCTGGAAAGATTGTTCATATGAAAGGACGACGAGAAGTTTATAATGGGACACCTCAGGTTAACCAAATTACCCTCCGTAATACAAGAGAAGGAGAGCCAAATGATCCACGTGAATTTAGAGAGAAGGCTCCAGTGAGTGTTGATGATGTTCGCGATTACTTAGAGCAAATGCTTTTTAAAATTGAAAATGCAACTTGGCAAAGAATTGTTAGGGCGCTTTATCGAAAATTTGACAAGGAATTTTATACTTATCCAGCTGCCAAAACCAATCATCATGCTTTTGAGTCGGGCCTAGCTTATCATACTGCAACTATGGTTCGTTTAGCAGACAGTATTGGGGATATTTATCCCGAATTAAATAAGAGTCTACTTTTTTCTGGAATAATGCTTCATGACTTAGCAAAAGTATTAGAGTTGACAGGTCCAGATCATACAGAATATACTGTTCGAGGAAACCTAATTGGCCATATTTCTTTAATCAATGAAGAAATCACAAAAGTCATAAATGAACTGCAAATTGATGATACGAAAGAAGAAGTTACTGTCCTTAGACATTTGATTTTGAGTCATCATGGTCAACTGGAGTATGGTAGTCCGGTTCGGCCGAGGATTATGGAAGCTGAAATGTTGCACATGATTGACAATATTGATGCCAATATGATGATGATGTTAACAGCTCTGAATCGTGTCGGAGAAGGCGAGATGACAAATCGGATTTTTGCGATGGACAACCGCTCATTTTACAAACCGAAGTACTAAATGTTACATTTTGGTTAAATTATCATCAAAAGTACGAGAATAGCTTAAAAAGGCGATTTGTCGCAGTTGCGAACGTTCGTCTTTTTTTTGCCTTTATGATATAATTTTTCTAAAGTACATTATTATGGGGTCAGAATGAAATTAAGACGTAGCGAAAGAATGGTTGTTATCTCAAATTACCTGATTAACAATCCCTATAAATTAACTAGTTTAAATACATTTGCAACAAAATATGAAGCAGCAAAGTCTTCTATCTCAGAGGATATTGCTATTATCAAAAAAGCATTTGAAGAGTCAAATATCGGTGAAGTTGAAACCTTGACGGGAGCTAGTGGAGGTGTTATTTTTACGCCAAGCATCTCAGAAGAAGAAGCTAGGGCTATTGTCCAAGATTTGTGTCAACGCCTTTCGGAAAATAACCGTATTTTACCAGGTGGTTACATTTATCTATCTGACCTTTTAAGTACACCAAAAATTTTACAAAATATTGGGCGAATTATTGCTAATGCCTTCAAAGGACAAAAAATAGATGCTGTTATGACAGTTGCTACAAAAGGGGTTCCTTTGGCTAATGCAGTTGCCAATATTCTAAATGTCCCCTTTGTTATAGTTAGACGCGATTTAAAAATAACCGAAGGATCAACAGTATCTGTTAACTATGCTAGTGCCTCTAGCGACCGTATTGAAAAAATGTTTTTATCAAAACGTAGTTTACGACCAAATAGTAGGGTACTTATTGTAGATGACTTTCTTAAAGGTGGAGGAACTATCACAGGGATGATTAGCTTACTATCTGAGTTTGATAGTCATTTAGTGGGAGTAGCGGTCTTTGCAGAGAATGCTAAAGAAGAGCGTGAAGACATGATTTACAAGTCGCTTCTGAAAGTTTCAGAGATTGATGTAAAGAATAATAAAGTCGTTGTTGAAGTGGGGAATATTTTTAATGATTGACGAAGAGAGAAAAGGAAATAAAATGGAATTTGAAACAAATAAGAGCAAACAACTCAAAAACACCATTGCTTTAACATCGACTTTGGCCTTGCTAGGGGCTGGTGTCGGAGTGCAACAACAGGTAAAGGCAGAGGAATATACTGATCAGACTACTCCTAATACTGGTGCTAGTGATCCTAGTTCACCTAAGGCGACAGCAGAAGAGACGAAAAAAAGTCTTGATGCTAAAGAAGCTAAGCTTGAAAAGCAAAGTTCAGAGTTGGATTCTGTTAATACGGATATCAAAACTACCAACGAACAGATTGCAGCTTTAGAAGCTGATCGTCAAGCTAAAGAGGAAGAGCTTGCAAAGGCAAAGCAAACTCTTGAAACAGTGTCGAGTGCTTCTGAAACAGAATTTAAGGCACTGGTAGATAAGCATAAAGAAGAAATTGCGAAGACTGAAAGTCAAATTCAGGTTGCTCAGGCTACTGAAACGCAAATTGCAAAGCAAGTTAATGCTCAAACTTCCGAAGTAACTGCTGCCACTAATGAAGCAAAAAGATTAGTAGAGAGAGCTGCGGTAGCGAAAAAACAAGTAACTGATTTAAATAATTTGGTTAATAAACCTAAAACTATTGCGACACAGGCAGAAAATGCAACTAAAGCAGTTCAGACTGCCACTGCTGATTTAGCTAAAGCGCAGAATAATCTAACAAATGTTACTAGCACTACAAAAACACAACTTTCAAATGAACTCACTTCCAATCAAAAGAGCCTTGAGAGTAAAAAAGCAGAATTGGCGAAGGTTCAATCTACCGCTGGGAATACAACAGTTAATATTCTAGGTGCAAACAAGATGGTTGCTCCAACGGGCTTCCCTATTACTGAGATTAAGAAGTTAGTGTCAAGTGGTTATATTGGTAGTCAGTCGTATGTTAATGCCTACAACTCTATGAAATCGACCTTAGTTGCAAAAGCAAGTCCTGGTGCTTCAATGAACCACTATGTTGATATTGCTAAGGATTTGAATCGCTTTGTTAATCCAGATAAGTTAACGCCAGAAGTTCAAAATGAGCTAGCACTCTTTGCCGCTGCGATGATTAATTCTGTTCGTCAACAACTTGGTTTACCTCCAGTTGTTGTTTCTGAAGGAGCGCAAGCATTTGTTCGAACTTTAACAACCTCTTATAAAGCAACACACGGAACAAGGGTGCCATCTTTCAATTATGGGCAACCGGGTGTGGCAGGTCACTATGGCGTTGGGCCGCACGATAAAACCTTGATTGAACGAGCAGCAACAAGTGTTGGACTCATTCCAAACGATGATAATATGTATGAAGATATTGGTTTCTTTAATGATGTTCATACAGTTAATGGAATCAAACGTAGTATCTACAACACCATAAAATACATGCTTTTTACTGACCACCTCGATGGAAATACTTTTGGTCATACAGTTAACCTTCTTAGAGTAGATAAATCTAATCCACGTGCTGCAGTACATCTCGGAGTTTCTACAGAGACGGTAGCTGGTCTAGGAACTCACTTTGTCGTTTTCCCAGCGACAAATATCCGCAATGCTAGTCTGTTTAACCAAAAACTGGTTTCTGGCTCTAGCGTAGTAGCGATTGATGTGGCAAAGGTTTCGTCCTTGAAAACAAGCATTGCAAACATTACGAACAAGATTAATTCACTTAAAGGACGCTTAGCGCAAGTTTCATCTGAAGCTCCAGTCAAAGCGGCGCAAAATCAAGTTAATCTTAAAAAATCCCAGTTGACTGCGGCCAAAGCCTTATCAGCATCGTTATCAGCACAGTTAGCAAAACTCAATCAGTCTAAAGATGAATTGAGTAAGCAACTTAAAGTAGCACAAGGAAACCAAGTTGATATTAAAGCTAAACTGGACAAGGCTCTAGGACAACTCTCAAACAAAAAAGTTGACCTTCATAGACTTGAAGCAAAGCAAAAAGCGCTTAAGGCTCAAGTTACTTCTCTAGTTGCTAAAAAAGTTGAACTTAAAAAAGTGTTAGACTTAAACTTAGATCCAAACCGTAAGGAGCTGGCTAAGCAAAGGTTTAACGCTGCACAGAATGGTTTGAAACAGACTACAGCGTCATTAGCTGAGAAGAATAAACAGTTAGTCGAGTTGACTTCCTTAAAAGATAAACTTGAAACAGAGATTCATACCACAAGTCGTCATGTCTTTGCTTTAAAAGAACACCTTAAGAAACAGCTTGCAGATGAAGCGATGATAATGGCAAAAGAGTTTAAGTCTGATTCAAACAGTGTTCTTGCTCCGGCTGCTCTCCTTGCGGATGTTGCATCTAAAGTTGAAGAGACAGCTTCAAACTTTGTTGCTAAAACAGGTCAAGCGATTGTTTCGAATGCAACTACTGTTGCAAAAGAAGCTATTGCGATTGTTCCAGGTGTTGTTGGCAATCAAAGTGTTGTTGGAAAAGTCGCTGAGAGTGTGACTAAAAATAATAAATCTAGCCAAAAAGAATACGTGGCTGGTTCGACAACAGCAGGTAATATTGCAACATCAAGTGATGAAAGCACAAAACGTGCTATCCGTGCGGGAGTAGTTATGTTGGCGGCTGCTGGTTTAACCGGATATAAGCTTCGTAAAGGTAGTAAAAAATAAGAAAATCTAACAAATCAGTTTGACAAAAAGTACCGTCCATGTTACTATAGTAGACGGTACTTTTTACTTTTGGTCTCTCAAAAGTGTACAGAGACGTGCTGACAATTGTTGCAAAAGTACACCCGGATTTAGGCTGTCACCAAGTGCTAAATCAACCAAAAATAAAAAACACAGGAGAATGTAGATGCCTACAATTAACCAGTTGGTACGTAAACCACGTAAATCTAAAATTGAAAAATCAGATTCACCAGCTTTAAACATTGGTTACAACAGTCATAAAAAAGTTCACACTAAAATGTCTGCCCCACAAAAACGTGGAGTTGCAACACGTGTTGGAACTATGACACCTAAAAAACCTAACTCAGCCCTTCGTAAATTCGCTCGTGTACGTTTGAGCAACCTTATCGAAGTGACAGCATACATCCCAGGTATTGGACACAACTTGCAAGAACACAGTGTTGTTCTTATTCGTGGTGGACGTGTAAAAGACCTTCCAGGGGTACGTTACCATATCGTTCGTGGTGCACTTGATACTGCAGGTGTTGCTGATCGTAAACAAGGCCGTTCTAAATACGGTGCTAAACGTCCAAAAGGATAATAGAAGGGGGATAAGAATCAATGAGTCGTAAAAATCAAGCGCCTAAGCGTGAAGTATTACCAGATCCATTATATCATTCAAAAATTGTAACACGTCTTATCAACCGTGTTATGCTTGATGGTAAACGTGGTACAGCTGCTACTATCGTATACGATGCTTTTGCAACAATTAAAGAAGCAACAGGAAATGATGCTTTAGAAGTTTTTGAAACAGCAATGGAAAATATCATGCCTGTACTTGAAGTACGTGCACGTCGTGTTGGTGGATCAAACTACCAAGTTCCAGTTGAAGTTCGTCCAGAACGTCGTACAACTTTAGGTCTTCGTTGGTTAGTTAACGCATCACGTGCTCGTGGTGAACACACTATGAAAGAGCGTCTTGCAAAAGAAATCATGGATGCCGCTAACAATACAGGTGCGTCAGTTAAAAAACGTGAAGATACTCACAAAATGGCTGAAGCTAACCGTGCCTTTGCACACTTCCGTTGGTAAGATAGTTCAATTTTTAAAAATTGAGTTAATACAACAACAAAGTTTAATAATCTTGTTAACGGGTAGGTCCTGCCTATCCGTTTTTTATAAATCATGATATAATGAACTTATCAAAAAAAATATAGGAGAAAAAACCTAATGGCTCGCGAATTTTCACTAGCAAAAACTCGTAATATTGGTATCATGGCTCACGTTGATGCCGGTAAAACAACTACAACAGAGCGTATTCTTTACTATACTGGTAAAATCCATAAAATTGGTGAAACTCACGAAGGTGCGTCACAAATGGACTGGATGGAGCAGGAACAAGAACGTGGTATTACAATCACATCAGCTGCGACAACTGCACAATGGGACGGTCACCGTGTTAATATCATTGACACACCAGGACACGTAGACTTCACAATTGAAGTTCAACGTTCACTTCGTGTACTTGATGGAGCAGTTACCGTTCTTGATGCACAATCAGGTGTTGAACCTCAGACAGAAACAGTTTGGCGTCAAGCAACTGAGTATAAAGTTCCACGTATCGTTTTTGCTAATAAAATGGATAAAATCGGTGCTGACTTCCTTTACTCAGTAAGCACACTTCATGATCGTCTTCAAGCAAATGCTCATCCAATTCAATTACCAATTGGTTCTGAAGATGACTTCTCTGGTATCATCGACTTAATCAAAATGAAAGCCGAAATCTATACTAACGATTTAGGTACAGATATCCGTGAGGAAGAAATTCCTGCAGAATATGTAGATCAAGCAAATGAATACCGTGAAAAATTAATTGAAGCAGTTGCAGAAACTGATGAAGAATTAATGATGAAGTATCTTGAAGGTGAAGAAATCACTAATGAAGAACTTGTTGAAGGTATCCGTAAGGCTACTATCAATGTTGAATTTTTCCCAGTTCTTTGTGGTTCAGCTTTCAAAAATAAAGGTGTTCAATTAATGCTTGATGCTGTTATTGACTACCTTCCAAGCCCGCTTGATATCCCTGCAATCAAAGGTGTTAATCCAGACACAGACGAAGAAGAAACACGTCCAGCATCTGATGAAGAGCCGTTTGCAGCTCTTGCCTTCAAGATTATGACTGACCCATTTGTAGGTCGTTTAACCTTCTTCCGTGTTTACTCTGGTATCCTTGAAAGTGGTTCATACGTAATGAACACTTCAAAAAATAAACGTGAACGTATCGGTCGTATCCTTCAAATGCATGCAAACACTCGTAAAGAAATTGAAAAAGTGTATGCTGGAGATATCGCTGCTGCAGTTGGTTTGAAAAACACTACAACTGGTGATTCATTAACTGATGAAAAAGCTAAAGTTATCCTTGAGTCAATTGATGTTCCAGAACCAGTTATCCAATTAATGGTAGAGCCTAAATCAAAAGCTGACCAAGATAAAATGGGTGTTGCTCTTCAAAAACTTGCTGAAGAAGATCCTACTTTCCGTGTTGAAACAAACGTTGAAACTGGTGAAACAGTTATCGCTGGTATGGGTGAGCTTCACTTAGACGTTCTTGTTGACCGTATGAAACGTGAATTTAAGGTGGAAGCAAATGTAGGTGCACCTCAAGTATCTTACCGTGAAACATTCCGTGCTTCAACTCAAGCTCGTGGATTCTTCAAACGCCAATCTGGTGGTAAGGGTCAATTCGGTGATGTTTGGATCGAATTTACACCAAATGAAGAAGGTAAAGGATTTGAGTTTGAAAATGCTATCGTTGGTGGTGTTGTTCCACGTGAATTTATCCCAGCTGTAGAAAAAGGACTTATTGAATCAATGGCAAATGGTGTCCTTGCTGGATACCCATTGGTTGACGTAAAAGCTAAACTTTACGATGGTTCATACCATGATGTCGATTCATCAGAAACTGCCTTCAAGATTGCAGCATCACTTGCACTTAAAGAAGCAGCCAAGTCAGCTCAACCAGCAATTCTAGAACCTATGATGCTTGTTACCATTACAGCTCCTGAAGATAACTTAGGAGACGTTATGGGTCACGTTACAGCTCGTCGCGGTCGTGTTGATGGTATGGAAGCTCGTGGTAATGTTCAAGTTGTCCGTGCATATGTTCCACTTGCTGAAATGTTTGGATATGCAACAATCCTTCGTTCTGCTACCCAAGGACGTGGTACATTCATGATGGTATTTGACCATTATGAAGATGTTCCAAAATCTGTACAAGAAGAAATTATCAAAAAAAATCACGGTGAATAATCACTGATAAAGAAGCTGAGGGAGACACCTTGGCTTCTTTTTTTAGTTTGTGAATATAGGTTAGGGACAAATGCTATATAACAGTGAAAACACTTTCAAGAAACCCAGTGTTATCAGGATTTAAGTGGATGTTTTAGTTTGTGAAAATAGTTATATTGTTTGCAATTTTACTGAAATAGTTATATAATAGTTCTGTTGAGAGGTTGACGCAAATCACTGCTAGTTAATCTTTTCACAATAGGAAGGGATAGTTCCCTTAATAATAATTCTTTTGATTTTCATAAGGAGGAAATCACTAATGGTAGTTAAAGTTGGTATTAACGGTTTCGGTCGTATCGGACGTCTTGCATTCCGTCGTATTCAAAACGTTGAAGGTGTTGAAGTAACTCGTATTAACGATCTTACAGACCCTAACATGCTTGCACATTTATTGAAATATGATACAACTCAAGGTCGTTTCGATGGAACAGTTGAAGTTAAAGATGGTGGATTTGAAGTAAACGGAAACTTCATTAAAGTTTCTGCAGAAAAAGATCCAGAAAACATTGACTGGGCAACTGATGGTGTTGAAATCGTTCTTGAAGCAACTGGTTTCTTTGCTAAAAAAGCAGCTGCTGAAAAACATTTACATGCTAATGGCGCTAAAAAAGTTGTTATCACAGCTCCTGGTGGAGACGATGTTAAAACTGTTGTATTTAACACAAACCATGATATCCTTGATGGATCTGAAACAGTTATCTCTGGTGCTTCATGTACTACAAACTGCTTAGCACCAATGGCTAAAGCTTTACAAGATAACTTTGGTGTAAAACAAGGTTTAATGACAACTATCCATGCTTACACTGGTGACCAAATGGTTCTTGACGGACCACACCGTGGTGGTGACCTTCGTCGTGCTCGTGCTGCTGCAGCTAACATTGTACCAAACTCAACTGGTGCTGCTAAGGCAATCGGTCTTGTTATTCCTGAATTAAATGGTAAACTTGACGGTGCTGCACAACGTGTTCCTGTTCCAACTGGTTCTGTTACTGAGTTGGTAGCTGTTCTTGAAAAAGAAACTTCAGTAGAAGAAATTAATGCAGCTATGAAAGCAGCAGCTAACGATTCTTATGGTTATACCGAAGATCCAATTGTGTCTTCAGATATCGTTGGTATGGCTTACGGTTCATTGTTTGATGCTACTCAAACTAAAGTACAATCTGTTGATGGACACCAATTAGTTAAAGTTGTTTCATGGTATGATAACGAAATGTCATATACTGCTCAACTTGTACGTACTCTTGAGTACTTTGCAAAAATTGCTAAATAATTCTGATAAGTTATTTAAAGGAAGAAATATTTCTTCCTTTTTTTTATAGAAATTTTTTCCGAACAATTAGTAAGAATATTTTGACTCAACCTTGTATAAAAGGCAATTGAGCTACTATTAGTTGAAAATACCGAAAAATGTATTTCATGTAAGCGTTTTTTTAGGGGAGATTTCAAAAAATAGAGGCCTAATATAGCCAAACAGGGGTGCTTGACAGTGCATAAGGCTAGCGTTAGAATTTTCTTATCAAACAATAAGGAGAAAATGATGAAAATTCAAAAACAGTTTCTTAATCTTATGCTGCCTCTAACACTTTTTCTTTTGGTTGGATGTGCCAATAATGGCCACTTAAACCAGAATTCTAAAAAGAATATCTCCCCTCAAGATAAGGTAAGTTTGACTTATGATAAGGCACGTTCCAAAGAAAACACGATGTCAGTTTTGTGGTATCAAAATTCTGAAGAGGCAAAAGCGTTGTATCTTCAAGGTTATCAATTGGCAACGGACAGATTAAAAAGTCAATTAGAACAAAAAAGTGACAAGCCTTATTCCATTGTTTTAGATATTGATGAAACTGTTTTGGATAACAGTCCTTATCAAGCTCAAAATATAAAAGAGGGGACTACTTTTAATCCTAAATCTTGGGATAACTGGGTTCAGAAAAAACAAGCTAAGCCTGTCGCTGGTGCAAAAGAGTTTCTACAATTTGCGGACCAAAACGGTGTTCAAATATACTACATTTCAGATCGCACAGTAAAACAAATAGACGCTACTGTGGAAAATCTCAAAAAAGAAGATATCCCAGTTCAAGATCGAAGTCATTTCTTATTCATGGAAGAAGGCATGAAATCAAAGGAAAGTAGACGTCAAAAAGTAAAGGAAAATACAAATCTCATCCTGTTATTTGGGGATAACTTAGTAGATTTTGCAGATTTTTCTAAGAAATCACATCCTGATAGACAGAAGCTATTAAATGAACTCCATGAGGAATTTGGAAGAAAATTCATTATCTTTCCAAATCCAATGTATGGATCATGGGAAAGTGCACTTTATGAAGGGAAGTACCCTGCCGCTAAAGAACAGATGAGATTACGAGATGCAGCCCTAAAAGGCTTTAACGACTGATAGATTTAGAAAATAGTAGACTTTCTAAAACTATTGCAGACTTCTTTCGAAGTGAAAATTTTGTGAAAAAAATAATTAATTGCTTTCATAATTTAGAATTCTCACAAAAATTATGCTATAATAAGGGGTATAAAAAATATTAAGGAGTCTATTCACATGGCTAAAATGACTGTTAAAGACCTTGACTTAAAAGGGAAAAAAGTTCTTGTTCGCGTTGACTTTAATGTACCTTTAAAAGATGGTGTTATCACAAACGATAACCGTATTGCTGCTGCATTGCCAACGATTAAATATATCATTGAAAATGGTGGACGTGCTATCCTCTTTTCACACTTAGGTCGTGTAAAAGAAGAAGCGGATAAAGAAGGTAAATCGCTTGCACCAGTTGCTAAAAATTTAGCAGAAAAACTTGGACAAGATGTTGTTTTCCCTGGTGTTACACGTGGAGCAGAACTAGAAGCTGCAATTGACGCCTTAGAAGATGGACAAGTATTACTCGTTGAGAATACTCGTTTTGAAGATGTTGATGGTAAAAAAGAATCTAAAAATAATCCAGAGCTAGGTAAGTATTGGGCTTCACTTGGAGATGGAATCTTTGTAAATGATGCCTTTGGTACAGCACACCGAGCACATGCTTCAAATGTTGGTATTTCTGCAAATGTTGAAAAAGCTGTTGCAGGTTTCCTTTTAGAAAATGAAATTGCCTATATTAAAGAAGCTGTTGAAAAGCCTGAGCGTCCATTTGTAGCTATTTTGGGTGGATCAAAGGTTTCAGATAAGATTGGCGTAATTGAAAACCTTCTTGAAAAAGCTGATAAAGTCCTTATCGGTGGGGGAATGACTTATACATTCTACAAAGCTCAAGGAATTGAAATTGGAAACTCTCTTGTTGAAGAAGATAAACTGGAAGTTGCAAAAGAGTTGCTTGAAAAATCAAATGGCAAACTGATTTTACCAGTTGATTCTAAGGAAGCTAATGCCTTTGCTGACTATACTGAGGTCCGTGATACAGAAGGTGAAGCAGTTTCAGAAGGTTTCTTAGGATTGGATATTGGACCTAAGTCAATTGCGGCATTTGATAAAGCGCTAGAAGGTGCTAAAACAGTTGTTTGGAATGGACCAATGGGTGTGTTTGAAAATCCTGATTTCCAAGCAGGTACAATTGGAGTAATGGACTCTATTGTAAAACAACCGGGAGTTAAATCAATCATCGGTGGTGGTGATTCTGCAGCGGCAGCGATCAATCTTGGCCGTGCCGACAAATTCTCATGGATTTCGACTGGTGGTGGCGCTTCGATGGAATTATTAGAAGGTAAGGAACTACCAGGGCTAGCAGCTCTAACTGATAAATAAGAAGGTTTAAAACCATAAAGGGTGCTTTTGAAGCACCTTTTTTTATGCTTGTTATATCAAGAGATAGTTTTTATCTTAGCCTGCCGTCTATCAAAAAAAGGTAAGATAGATTAAGGGGCATCTTCATACTAAGCTTGGCGTCCTTTTAAGATATGTCGACCAGACAATGACAAAACTCTAATGAATATGGTACACTTAACTATATTTGGAAGGGATATTTTGAAAATGAATTATTATTTTGATCCTAAAAAGTTTAAACTGGGAATGAGAACTTTTAAAACTGGTTTTTCGGTTTTTTTAGTCTTACTTTTATTTCATCTTTTTGGGTTTGAAGGTCTGCAAATTGGAGCGTTAACAGCAGTTTTTAGTTTACGAGAGAGTATTGATAAAACAGTTTCTTTTGGAACTTCTAGAATAATTGGTAACAGTATTGGAGGCTTTTGTGCTATCCTTTACTACCTTATGCAAATGCTTTTTCATCATCAATTTTGGGTAACGTTGGTTTTTGTTCCTATATTGACCATGTTAACCATTATGTTTAACGTAGCTTTTAATAACAAGGCAGGTATTATTGGTGGTGTAGCAGCACTGTTGGTCATTACCTTGTCTATTCCATCGGGCGATACTTTTATTTATGTTTTGGCTCGAGTTTTTGAAACATTTTGTGGTGTCTTTATTGCCATATTAGTCAATACCGATGTAGAATGGGTACGCCGAAAGATAAGAAAAATAAAAAAACAGGACTGATGTTAGAAAATATAACATCGGTCCTTGACATTTAATATGCATGCGTTATAATAGGGGGTGTGAAAGGAGGAATTCATGAAAGAGAAAGAATTAAGACGATCAATGGCAGTATTCCCTATCGGTACTGTTATGAAATTGACAGATTTATCTGCTAGACAGATTCGCTACTATGAGGATCAAGAGCTAATCAAGCCAGAGCGTACCGAAGGCAATCGCCGGATGTTTTCGTTGAATGATATGGATCGATTATTGGAAATTAAGGATTTTATCGATGATGGCCTTAATATTGCTGCTATTAAACGTGAATACATTCGAAGAGAAAATAAATTTCATCAAGCTGAAAAGGTCTTGACTGATGCGGATGTTAGACGGATCCTTCATGATGAACTCTTAAGCCAAGGTGGTTTCAAGTCACCAGCGCAACCAATGGGAAACTTTCGTATTTAATGACGAACTAGATTTTGGAAATAGTAAGGAGAAATATTTCTATGGTAATCACAGCAGCTGACATTCGTCAAGAAGTAAAAGAGAAGAATGTTACCTTCCTTCGTTTAATGTTTACAGATATAATGGGAATTATGAAGAATGTTGAAATTCCTGCTACAGACGAACAGTTGGAAAAGGTTCTATCAAATAAAGTGATGTTTGATGGTTCTTCTATTGAAGGCTTTGTTCGTATTAATGAATCAGATATGTACTTGTATCCTGACTTGGATACTTGGCTTGTCTTCCCTTGGGGGGATGAAAATGGTGCAGTTGGTGGTCTAATTTGTGATATCTATACAGCAGAAGGTCAACCATTTGCAGGTGATCCTCGAGGGAACTTAAAACGTGCTTTAAAACATATGGAGGAAGTAGGCTATAAGTCCTTCAATTTAGGCCCAGAACCTGAATTTTTCCTCTTTAAAATGGATGAACAAGATAAACCTACCCTTGAAGTTAACGATAATGGTGGATACTTTGATTTAGCTCCGACGGATCTTGCTGATAATACACGTCGTGAAATTGTTAATGTACTTACAAAAATGGGATTTGAAGTGGAGGCAAGTCATCATGAAGTTGCTGTGGGTCAGCACGAAATTGATTTTAAATATGATGATGTTTTAAAAGCTTGTGATAATATTCAGATTTTTAAGCTTGTTGTCAAAACAATTGCTCGTGAACATGGTTTATATGCTACTTTCATGGCTAAACCTAAATTTGGTATTAATGGTTCTGGTATGCATTGCAACATGTCCTTATTTGACAAAGACGGCAATAATGCTTTTTATGATGAAAATGATCGTCGTGGCATGCAACTATCTGAAGATGCCTACTATTTCCTAGGTGGCTTAATGAAACATGCATACAGCTATACCGCTATCACAAATCCTACAGTTAACTCTTACAAACGTTTGGTACCAGGCTATGAAGCTCCTGTCTATGTTGCTTGGGCTGGCCGCAATCGCTCACCGCTAATCCGAGTTCCTGCTTCTCGTGGCAAGGGAACACGCTTAGAATTACGTTCAGTTGATCCAACAGCTAATCCTTACTTAGCTCTGGCTGTGCTTTTGGAATCTGGATTAGATGGTATCGAAAACAAAATTGAAGCACCGACTCCGGTTGAAGCTAATATCTATACAATGTCCATTGAGGAGCGTCAAGCTGCTGGTATTATTGATCTTCCTTCAACCCTTCATAATGCTATCAAGGCCCTTCAAACAGATGAAGTTATTATAAATGCGCTAGGTGAACATATTTATACTAATTTCATCGAAGCAAAACGAATTGAATGGGCATCCTATGCAACATTTGTCTCACAATGGGAAATTGATAACTATCTTCATAGTTATTAAACTATAAGAAATCACTGGCAGTAGCTAGTGATTTCTTTAATTATATTCATTTTTCTGTTTTTTTATAAATAAAAAAATCAGAAAATATTGATTTGTCAATGTTTGATAATCAGCAATTCTATAAAAATTTAATATCAAAATTTTCAGACAAATCTATTCCCTTTTTTCTGAATTGTGATATAATTTAATCTATCAACTTACACACAATATGTTTAACTAGGAGGTTTTTACATGAACGAGCAACAAAAAGTAAAATGGAAACGTGTTGGTTTAGGAGCAATTACACTTGCCTCTGCCACGCTATTAATAGCTTGTGGAAATAAATCTACCACGAAAGCCGATAATAAAGATGAAATCAACTGGTATACTCCGACTGAAATTATTTCTTTAGATATTTCTAAAAACACAGATTCTTATTCTTCATTGGCAATTGGAAACTCTGAAAGTAATTTACTCCGAGTTGATGAAAAAGGGAAGCTTCAACCGGATTTAGCTAAGAAAGTTGAAGTTTCGGACGATGGCTTGACCTATACAGCAACTTTGCGTGATGGTTTAAAGTGGTCTGATGGTAGCGAGCTAACAGCAAAAGACTTTGTTTATTCATGGAAACGTATTGTTGATCCAGCTACTGCCTCAGAATATGCTTATTTAACTTTTGATGCACATTTGAAAAATGCAGAAGAAATCAATTCTGGTAAAAACACAGATTTAGACTCATTAGGAGTTAAAGCTGAAGGCAATAAAGTTATTTTTACGTTGTCTAAGCCATCACCACAGTTCAAGAGTTTATTATCATTTGCTAGCTTTATGCCACAAAAAGAAGAATTTGTGAAAAAAGTTGGTAAAGATTATGGAACTTCTTCAGATAAACAAATTTACTCTGGTCCCTATACTGTTGAAAAATGGAATGGAACTAGTGGAACTTTCAAACTTGTAAAAAACAAGAATTACTGGAATGCAAAAGCTGTTAAGACAAAAGTAGTAAATGTCCAAACTGTTAAAAAACCTGATACAGCTGTTCAAATGTACAAACAAGGGAAGCTTGACTTGGCAAATATTTCAGGAACTTCAGCTATCTACAATGCTAATAAGAAAAACAAAGATATTGTTGATGTTCCAGAAGCTACAACGGCTTATATGGTTTACAATCAAACTGGAAAAGTTCCCGCATTATCAAATACAAAAATTCGTCAAGCTCTGAACTTGGCTACAGATCGTAAAGGAATTGTAGCGGCAGCTGTTGACACTGGCTCAAAACCTGCGACAGCACTTGCTCCAACCGGTCTTGCTAAACTTAAAGATGGTTCAGATTTAACAAAATATGTAGCACCAGGCTATAAGTATGATGAAAAAGAAGCAGCTAAGCTCTTTAAAGAAGGTTTGAAAGAACTTGGTAAAGATTCCGTAAAAATAACTATTACGGCTGATGCAGATAATCCGGTTGCTAAATCAACTGTTGATTATATTAAAGAAACATGGGAAAAAGCACTTCCAGGACTTACTGTTGAAGAAAAATTTGTAACCTTTAAACAACGTTTGGAAGATACAAAGAATCAAAACTTTGATGTTGCGATTGCTCTTTGGGGAGGTGATTATCCTGAAGGTTCAACTTTCTATGGTCTTTTCACATCAGATGCTGCTTACAACTATGGTAAATTTGCAAGTCAGGAATATGATGCTGCTTATAAAAAAGCCATTACAGCTGATGCTTTAGATGTTGACGCTGCTGCCCAAGATTATAAAGATGCTGAGAAAGTTCTTTATGACAATGCATACTATAATCCTGTATATTTCAGAACAACTCAAGCTTTACAAAATCCAAGCATTAAAGGTCTAGTGCGTAATTCAACTGGTTTAAACGTTGACTTTACCTACGCTTATAAAAAATAAGAGACCTAATCGTAACGAAATAGTGCAAGAATTGGTTTTATGCCAGTTCTTGCTTTTGTTAGAGGGAAATCATGACTAGATATTTATTAAAACGCGTTGCTATTTTATTAGTAACTTTATGGGTAGTTGTAACCCTATCTTTCTTCCTGATGCAGATTATGCCAGGTACTCCATACAACAATCCGAAATTAACAGATGAAATGATTGCAATGATGAACAAGCAATATGGATTGGATAAGCCATTATGGCAACAATACTTGAAGTATTTGTTTGATGTTCTCCATGGTGATTTTGGAACAAGTTACCAGTCAGTGAACCAGTCAGTAACTAAACTAATTTCACAACGACTAGGTGTTTCTGTACACTTAGGAATTCAAGCACTTGTAGTTGGTATTTCGGGTGGCCTATTAGTTGGTGCTATTTCAGCACGTAATAAGAACAATAAAATTGATGGCTTTCTAAGTATTATCTCAACGTTGGGCATCTCAGTACCGTCATTCATTATTGGTCTATTACTTTTGGATTATTTTGGATTTAAATGGAGTCTTCTACCATTATCTGGATGGGGAACTTTTGCACAAACGATCCTACCAACCTTTGGTTTGGCTATACCGGTTTTTGCTCAAGTGACTCGTTTTTTCCGTAGTGAGATGATTGAAACCTTAAATACAGATTATATCCAATTAGCTCGCGCTAAAGGATTAACCAATAGCCAAGTGACCAATAAACACGCTTATCGTAATTCGATGATTCCAGTGTTAACACTTGTTGGACCAATGGCTGCGAATATTTTAACTGGATCAGCCTTGATTGAACAAATTTTCTCAATTCCTGGTATTGGTCAGCAGTTTGTTTCATCTATTCCAACTAAAGATTACCCAGTTATTATGGGAACAACTATTGTTTATGCCTTGATGCTTATGGTGGCTATATTAATTACTGATATTATTATCAGTGTTGCCGACCCCCGTGTACGTCTAGGATAGGAGAGTAAGATGCTAGAAGAAAAAAAATCATTTAAACTTGTTGGTGTCGGTTCAGTCGATCAACAAGAAAAAATTGAAAAGCCAGCCTTATCTTTCCTAGAAGATGCTTGGCGACGCTTGAAAAAGAATAAATTGGCTGTTATTTCGATGGTCTTTTTGGTCAGCTTATTAGTGTTTGCTGTTGGATCAAGTTTTATTGTATCTAAAAATGATGCTAATAGTTTTGATAGTAAAGAGGTTAATACTTATCGTAATTTGCCACCGAAGCTTAGCTCAAGTTTACCTTTTTGGAATGGTAGCATTACTTATGCTGGTAATACAGAGCCTAATGATGCCTATGCAGATCAAGGGGTACCAGAAAACAAAAAGTTTCTCTTGGGAACAGATAGTTTAGGACGCAGTATCGGAAAACGGATTACTGTGGGTATTCGTATCTCACTGTTGATTGCCATTGTTGCAACTTTAATTGACTTAATTATTGGTGTTACCTATGGTTTAATATCAGGCTTTACTGGTGGTAAAGTTGATACCCTCATGCAACGGATTATTGAAGTTATTTCATCAATTCCTAACTTAGTTATTGTAACAATGCTTGGCTTGCTCCTTGGAAATGGTGTCTTATCAATTATTATTTCAATTGCCATTGTTGGGTGGACATCAATGGCGCGTCAAGTCCGAAATTTAACCTTGTCCTACCGTGAACGAGATTTCGTTTTGGCATCACGTGCCTTGGGCGAAAGCAATTTTAAAATAGCGTTCAAGCATGTTCTTCCAAATATTTCGGGGATTATTATTGTCCAAATTATGATGACTGTTCCAAGTGCTATTATGTATGAATCGGTATTATCGGCCATTAATCTTGGTGTTAAGCCACCAACTGCTTCGTTAGGTTCTTTGATTACTGATGCTCAAGAAAACTTGCAATATTTCCCGTATCAGGTATTATTACCGGCACTTGCTCTTGTATTTATTTCGTTAGCCTTTATTTTATTAGGTGATGGCTTGCGTGATGCATTTGATCCAAAATCAAGTAATGACTAGGAGGAAAAACATGTCAAATGAAACAATCTTAAATGTTAAAAACCTCCACGTTGATTTCAAAACTTATGCTGGAGATGTTAAAGCTATCCGAGATATCAATTTCGAATTGTATAAGGGTGAGACCTTGGCAATCGTCGGTGAATCTGGATCAGGAAAGTCAGTGACTACCCGGACCTTAATGGGGTTGAATGCAAAAAATGCAAGTATTTCAGGTGATATTGACTTTAAAGGAAAAAAACTCAATAACTTAAAAGAGGAAGAATGGGTTAAAGTTCGTGGAAAAGAAATTGCCATGATTTTCCAAGATCCAATGACTAGTTTGGATCCTACCATGAAAATTGGTAAGCAAATTGCTGAAGCGATTCTAATCCATGAGTCAGTATCTAAGAAAGAAGCCTTAGATCGTGCTTTGAAATTGATGCATCAAGTAGGTATTCCTAATGCTGAAGAGCACATCAATGACTATCCTCACCAGTGGTCGGGTGGTATGCGACAACGGGCCGTTATTGCTATCGCCTTAGCAGCTAATCCGGAGATATTGATTGCTGATGAACCAACAACTGCCCTTGATGTTACTATTCAAAATCAAATTTTGAAATTAATGAAAGGCTTGCAGTCGCAAATTTCATCATCTATTATCTTTATTACTCATGACTTAGGAGTTGTTGCAGGTATGGCGGATCGTGTTGCGGTTATGTATGCTGGAAAAATTGTTGAATATGGTACAGTTGATGAAGTCTTCTACAATCCACAGCATCCCTATACTTGGGGCCTCTTAAAATCAATGCCGACAACAGATACAGAAGCTGGTACTTTAGAATCAATTCCAGGTACACCACCGGACTTACTAAATCCACCAAAAGGTGATGCTTTTGCAGCTCGTAACGAATTTGCTTTAGACATTGACCATGAAGAAGAACCTCCAATGTTTAAAGTTAGTGACACGCATTTTGCTGCTACTTGGCTGTTAGATGAGCGTGCACCAAAAGTTATTCCTCCAGTTCAAATACAAAAACGTTGGAAGAAATGGGCTGAAAAGAACGGAGGTCAAGCTTAATGACAGATAAACGCAAAAAATTAGTTGAGCTTAAGAATGTTTCACTGATCTTCAATAAAGGTAAAAAGAATGAAGTTAAAGCTATTGATAAGGTTAGCTTTGACATCTATGAAGGTGAAGTATTTGGGCTTGTCGGAGAATCTGGATCAGGAAAAACGACAGTTGGCCGTGCTATTTTGAAGCTTTATGATATCAATGAAGGTGATATTATATTTAATGGTAAAACAGTTTCCAATCTTAAAGGAAAAGAGTTGCATGAGTTCCGTAAAGATGCTCAGATGATTTTCCAAGATCCACAAGCAAGCCTTAATAGTCGGATGAAAATTAGAGACATTGTTGCAGAAGGGTTAGATATTCATAAACTTTCACCAAACAAAGCAGAGCGTGAGAAACGGGTTCAAGAATTACTAGAACGTGTTGGTTTGAACCGAGACCACGCAACGCGTTATCCTCATGAATTTTCTGGTGGCCAACGTCAACGAATTGGTATTGCTCGAGCGCTGGCTGTCAAACCGAAATTTATTATTGCCGATGAGCCTATCTCTGCTCTTGATGTATCTATTCAAGCACAGGTTGTTAACTTAATGCAAAGGTTACAAGAAGAAAGAGGATTGACTTATCTCTTTATTGCACATGATTTGTCGATGGTTAAATATATTTCTGATCGTATTGGTGTTATGCATTGGGGTAAAATGTTAGAGATTGGTACGTCTGATGATGTTTATAATAACCCTATCCATCCCTACACTAGGAGTCTCCTCTCTGCTATCCCAGAACCAGATCCAGATATTGAGCGCCAACGTGTTGCTGAAATCTACGATCCAAGTATCGAAATGGATGGACAAGAACGCCAAATGCATGAAATTACGCCAGGTCATTTTGTTTTATCGACCGAAGCAGAAGCAGAAGCTTATAGATCTCAACAAAATAAATAAGATAACTAAACTAGTCAAAAAAAACCAATCTAAGGATTGGTTTTTTTTTGACTAGTCTTCCTTATCAGGAGTTAATATCATTGGGATGATAATAGGTTCTCTTTCGGTTTTTTCAAACAAGAAAGGACGAAGGGCATTTACGATGGCACCATTAACAGATTGAATGCTAGCTTCTTTATTTTTAAGTGCAATACGTATAGCGTTAAATAAAACACGTTGGCTTTCTCGGATTAAATCACCAGATTCACGCATGTAGATAAAGCCACGACTGAGAATGTCTGGACCAGCTAGAATCATCTGTGTTTCAAAATCAACAGTTGCTACTGCTAATACGACTCCATCTTCTGAAAGATCACGACGATCGCGTAGGACAGCTGTACCAATATCACCGATACCATTTCCATCGACATAGATGTCTTGGGCATTGAAATGGCCTGCACGACGAGCGGAGTCGCTTGTTAAGGCTAAAACGTCACCATTTTCTAGAATGAAGATATTTTCTTCTGGAATACCTGTATCTTCGGCTAAGCCTGCATGAACTTTTTGCATCCGATATTCACCATGAACGGGCATGAAAAATTTGGGTTTCATAAGACGCAACATGAGTTTTTGCTCTTGTTGACCACCGTGCCCTGATGTGTGAATATTATTGACTTTGCCGTGAATGACTTCTACACCAGCTTCTTGAATAGTATTAATCAGTTTATTGACGCTGGTTGTATTTCCTGGAATTGGGCTTGATGAGAAGATAACAGTATCACCGGGTTGTAAAGTAACTTGACGGTGAGTACCATTAGCAATCCTTGCGAGCGCAGCCATAGATTCCCCTTGGCTACCTGTACACATAATTAAGATTTCATTAGCATGGTAGTCTTTAATTTCGTTAGGTTCAATAAAGGTACCCTTTGGAACTTTGATGTAGCCTAGTTCAATTCCGTTGACAATAGCTTTTTCCATGGAACGGCCAAAGACAACAATTTTTCGTCCTGTCTTAACAGCAGCTTCAGCAGCTTGTTGCAATCGGAAAATATTCGAAGCGAAGGAGGCAAAGATAATACGTCCGTGGATTCCTTCAATAATTTTTAAAATAGATTGCCCAACCACTTTTTCAGAGTTGGTGAAAGTCGGAACCTCGGCATTTGTAGAATCTGATAAAAGACAGAGAACCCCTTCTTCACCAAGTGCAGCCATGCGATGAATATCTGCTGGTTCACCAACAGGAGTGAAATCAAATTTAAAATCGCCGGTACAAACAATCTTTCCTTGAGGGGTATGAATAACAATGCCTAAAGGTTCTGGAATGGAGTGAGTCGTTCTAAAGAAAGTGACGCTCATATTTTTGAAGGTCAATTCTGTATTATGGTTAATTTCGTACATTTTAGAATCACGAAGTAAACCATGTTCCTCCAGTTTGCCACGGATTAAAGCGAGAGCAAGTGGTCCAGCGTAAATAGGGACATTAGCTTGTTTTAGTAAGAAAGGAATCCCGCCAATATGATCTTCGTGTCCATGGGTAATGACTAAAGCTTTGACACGATCAATATTATCGACAATGTAAGAGTAGTCAGGAATAACATAGTCGATACCTAAAAGATCATCTTCTGGGAATTTAATCCCTGCATCAACAATGATGATTTCATCTTGGTACTCGATACCATAAGTGTTCTTGCCGATTTCCCCTAGACCGCCAATGGCGAAGACGCTAACTTCATTAGGTTTTAAATCGATAGCTGACATATTATAACTCCGTTATTTCAAAAACGCCTGTTTCTTTTTCATACTCGAGGTGTTTATCTGAGAGGAGCTCAATAAATTCAACGTTGTAATTTGTTTTTTCTTCAACAAGTTTACGTGCTTTAATACGGCCCTCAAGTTCGTCTTTCGCTTCAATATCAATATATAAAGATTTCGTATTTTCACGACGTGGGTTACGGTCTTTTGTTTCTTGGTAGAAAACTTTGTAAATCATTTTATTTTTCCTTTCTGGTAAATCAAGGATTTAAACTATAATAAAACAAGTCAAATGGCACGATGGCCGTGTGACCTTTTTCTATAAGTAATAGTGTAGTAGTTTTAAACTTGATTATTTGCAATTACTAAAATTATACCATAATTAGAGCTTTTAGTAAAAGCATAGATTGCAAGAATCGGGGCTTTTACAAGAGTTAGATCTAGACGGACTTTTGTCCAGAAAGGTGATTTTATGATATAATTGGACAATAGTAATTCACAGAAAAGAAGGGTAAAATGAAAATACTTGCATTTGATACCTCTAATAAGAGTCTTTCGCTCGCTATTTTAGAGGATCGGACCTTACTAGCAGACTTAACGATCAATATCAAAAAGAACCATAGCATCAATCTCATGCCAGCCATTGATTTTTTGATGGCTTCTTTGGATTTATGCCCTAAGGACATAGGGAGAATCGCAGTCGCACAAGGACCTGGTTCCTACACTGGCTTACGCGTCGCCGTGGCAACAGCTAAAATGTTAGCCTACAGTTTAAAAATTGATTTAGTTGGCATTTCAAGCCTATATGCTTTGGCTGCTACAATCACCGATCCAGAAACTTTAGTAGTGCCACTGATTGATGCTAGACGGCAAAACGTCTATGCAGGATTTTATCAAAACAAGGAGAGTGTTCGAGCTGATCAACACATAGCTTTATCTGATCTCGTAGAAGAGTTAAAGGGGCAAACAAAAATCATATTTACGGGAGAAGTAGCTGGTTTTAGTAATGTTATCAAAGAGCAACTACCAAAAGCTGAAATTTATCCCACCCTGCCTTCTGCCTTTGAGTTAGGACTTAGGGCTCAAAATATGCCTCCAGTTGATGTGGACGCTTTTGTACCTGAATATTTGAAAAAAGTAGAAGCTGAAGAAATTTGGCTTAAAAGCCATCAACCAGAGTCAGAGACCAATTATATCAAGCGTGTTTAATGATGAAAACTGTTGAAGAAAAAGTAGAAGCTGTTTATCACATCCTAAGTCGTGTTTACCAAGAGTCACCTTGGACAACGGATCAGATTAAAAGAGATCTAGAATCACCAAATGTTGATTACTATTTTGTCTATAATGGACAAGAAATAATAGCTTTTTTATCTTTGCAGCAATTGGTAGGTGAGTTGGAAATTACAAACATTGCTGTTTTGCCTGATTACCAAGGTAAAGGTATCGGAGCGCAGCTCTTACAGAGGGTTGCCTCTTCTAACCATCCTATCTTTTTGGAAGTAAGGGAGTCAAACCTTGCAGCGCAAGCTCTTTACAAAAAAGCTAATTTTAGTATCGTTGGAAAACGTAAAGATTACTATAAAAACCCTGTTGAAGGGGCACTATTAATGAAACGAGAAGGAAAAGATGACAGATAGGTATATTTTGGCGGTCGAAAGTTCTTGTGACGAAACCAGTGTCGCCATCCTTAAAAATGATAATGAGCTCTTAAGTAATATCATTGCTAGTCAGGTAGAGAGCCACAAACGCTTTGGTGGAGTAGTACCAGAAGTTGCTAGTCGCCATCATGTAGAAGTGATTACAACGTGCTTTGAAGACGCTTTGAAAGAAGCTGGTATTAGTGCAGAAGATTTAGATGCTGTCGCTGTAACTTATGGGCCAGGGCTTGTTGGTGCTTTATTGGTGGGAATCGCTGCCGCAAAAGCCTTTGCTTGGGCTTATAGCATCCCCTTAATACCAGTCAACCATATGGCTGGCCACCTTATGGCTGCACGTCAAGAAAAAGAACTAGCATATCCACTGATGGCTCTCCTAGTCTCAGGTGGGCATACCGAGCTGGTCTATGTTTCAGAGCCAGGCCAGTACCATATTGTTGGAGAAACGCGGGACGATGCAGTCGGCGAAGCTTATGATAAGGTTGGTCGTGTCATGGGGTTAACCTATCCAGCAGGTCGTGAAATTGATCAGCTAGCCCATAAAGGTGAAGATACCTTTAATTTTCCACGGGCAATGATTAAAGAAGACCATTTAGAATTCTCTTTTTCTGGCTTAAAGTCAGCCTTCATTAATTTACATCACAATGCTGAACAAAAAGGCGAAAAACTGGTTCTTGAGGATTTATGCGCTTCATTTCAGGCAGCCGTACTAGATATTTTAATGGCTAAGACTAAAAAAGCATTAGCCCAATATCCAGTTAAAATGCTTGTTGTTGCTGGTGGCGTGGCAGCCAATCAAGGTCTTCGAGAGCGCCTAGCTCAAGAAATCACAGAAATACCCGTTATCATTCCTCCTTTACGTCTTTGTGGTGATAATGCTGGTATGATTGCTTTAGCAGCTGCCATTGAATATGATTTAGAACACTTTGCTAAACTGGATTTAAATGCTAAACCTAGCTTGGCTTTTACTTATAATGATTAAGGGAACAACTTTAAAACTGTTCCCTTATGACTTAAATTATGATATAATGTTTGAATATTCTGATAACTAGGTGGAGGGGAGTAAGTATGAAAGGTTTCAAAGAAGGTGTCAGAGATGCCTTACCAACAGCATTTGGCTACATATCTATAGGGTTAGCTTTTGGAATTATTGCCTCTGCTTCTGGAATTTCTAATCTTGAAGTCGCCTTAATGAGTGCTCTCATCTATGGTGGTTCAGCGCAATTTGCCATGTGTGCGCTCCTTGTAGGTGGTGCAAGTCTGTCGGCGATAGTTCTTACTATTTTTTTAGTCAATTTACGAAATATGCTAATGAGTCTCCATGCAACGACAATTTTTAATAAAAGCAGTTTTTGGGATAACATTGCAATTGCTTCATTGATAACTGATGAGAGCTATGGCGTTCTTTTGGGAGAGACGGTTCATAACAAAAGTATTAGTCCAAAATGGATGCATGGAAATAATGTTTTGAGCTATGTAACATGGGTATCTGCCACTGTTTTTGGAGCAATTCTAGGAAATACTATTGGTGACCCTCAAAGGTTTGGCCTTGATTTTGCATTGGTAGCTATGTTTATCGGACTTCTTTCGAGTCAGCTAGAAGCTATGCTTTTGACTGATGGCGTTAAAAAAATAGGGCTAATTTTCTTGACGGTATTCATTACTTATTTACTATCTTCGCTAATTTTTTCAGAAAATCTATCTGTTTTAGTGTCAACTCTATTAGCTTGTGGAATAGGAGTCTATCTTGATGAAACAAAATGATACTATTTTAATGGCTATTTTACTTGGTTTTTTGGTTTCGTGGATTCCGCGAGTAGCTCCTTTTGTTTTTGTAAAATATAAGAAGTTACCACCACTTGTATTACGGTTCTTAAATTATTTACCGCTAAGTATACTAGCTTCCCTAACATTATCTAGTCTCTTTCATGAAAAAGTTGGACACTTGCCAACTGTTGATTGGTGGGCTTTGTTGGCAAGTTTGCCAACAATTTATATGGCGTATCGCTCAAAAAATTTATTATATGTCGTTTTAACAGGAGTAATCAGTATGGCTTTGCTTCGATTTTTACAATAAAAAAAACTCAGTATCTTGGCATACTGAGTTTAAAGTGATAAATATTGGCTACTATGATTACTAATATTGACACCTACCTGCAAAATAAGTGTTTGTAAAGTGTGAAAAGCTTACCAGCTAGCTTTAGTGATGCCAGGAAGTTGACCTTTATGAGCTAGATTACGGAAATTAATCCGGCTAACACCAAACTTACGCATGTAAGCATGTGGACGGCCATCAATCAAATCCCGGTTTTTCAAGCGGTTAGGGTTTGAATCACGCGGCAATTTGCGCAGTGCTTCATAATCCCCAGCTGCTTTAAGCTCACGGCGAAGGTCAGCGTACTGTTCGATCAGTTGGAGCTGCTTTTGGTATTTAGCAATTTTTGATTTTTTTGCCATTGCTTTCTCCTTCATTATATTAATAATCTTCGGGCTTATCAGACCCTTTTTGTTAACTGGTAATAAACCAGTTAACAAAATATAAAGTTATTATACACCATTATCATAATATAGGCAACTAGTTAAGTAAATAAAATAAAAAAGAGCCAAACAAATTGGCTCTTGATTATCTAATAGTGAGGACTTCCAGCCACCCATCCAGAACAGAGGGCAGATGTAATATTAAAACCACCTGTGTGAGCGTTGATATCTAAAACTTCTCCCGCAAAGTGGAGCCCAGGGACTTTCTTACTCTCCAGAGTTTTTGGGTTAATTTCCTTGAGGTCAATTCCGCCTTTTGTGACAAAAGATTTGGCTAGTGACATCTTGCCAGTGATAGGTATGGGCAATCGCTTGAGCTTAGTCACCAATTCTTCTTTTTGACTGGGAGTCAGTTGTTTGACTTTTTCTGGAAAGGCTGTGCTAAGAAAATTAGCTACTCTTTCTGGAACCAGGGCTCTAAGTGCATTCTTGACAGATTTCTCTCGATTTTCTTCTAGAAAGCTGCTGAGAAGATCCTCAGACATCTGAGGTAAGAAGTCTAGCTCTGCTATTTCTCCGCCCTTAACAAAAGAAGAAAGCCGAAGTGCGGCAGGTCCTGATAAGCCGAAGTGAGTGAAAAGTAAGTCATGAGTAATGACATGTTTTTCGTAAGATAGGGTAACGTCATCCAGGGATATACCTTGTAGTTCCTTGTGAGGGAAGTCAGTTAAAAGAGGGCTTTCAGCTGCCTCTAACTCTGTAACCTTAATGTTGAAATGTCGTGCAATATCATGACCGAAGCCTGTTGAACCAGTAGAAGGATAGGATTTACCGCCAGTTGTTACAATTAATTTACTACAGGTAAAAACTTGGTCTTTTGATTTTAAGAGAAATTGATCGTCCTCTTTTTTGACCGAAACAATCTCCGTACCAGTTAAAATTTGCCCGCCGAGTTCTTTAATTTTTTTGTCTAATGCCTCAATAATAGTTTTAGACTTATCAGTAGTGGGAAACATGCGGCCGTGATCCTCTTCTTTGAGTTTAACGCCATTATCCTGAAAAAAGCGAATAATATCATGGTTATCAAACTGAGAAAAGACACTGTAAAGAAAACGTCCATTACCCGGAATTCCAGCTAATAGTTCCTCTAAAGTGCTGTTATTGGTCACGTTGCAACGGCCTCCACCAGTACCGGCTAGTTTTTTACCAAGGCGTCGATTTTTCTCGATGAGTAAAGTTTTGTAACCATAGTAGCTACTGGAAATGGCTGCCATCATCCCTGCAGGACCACCACCGATAATAATTGTATCAAATAGTTCCATAAACTTATCTTACCATATTACTTGCTCTTTTTATAGCAGATGAATCAAATCCTTTTGCAGGAGAGCGGTATGCCATGGACAAGTTATTGTTACCGGGATATAATAGAGATGGTAAGAAATGCAGGTTACTTTTTGTAACTTACCAATTAATAGAAATGGAGGCTTTTTCCTTGAAACCGTCTGAAAACTGAGAGGAAGGTGATCCAGTGTCTATGTCTTGAGCCGTACATTAGAACGGCTTATTTTGTTATCAAAGGATTATCCTAGCTTCTTAACTTTACTGAAATTGACAGAATTCTAGTATTATGTTACTATTCTTATTAAGAATACTCAGTAACCGTTAAAAGAGGAAAATATGGCAATAGAAAAGACAGTTAGTGAACTAGCTGAAATTTTGGGAGTCAGTCGTCAGGCCGTAAATAATCGCGTTAAAGCACTTCCCGAAGAAGACCTTGATAAAAATGACAAAGGTGTCACTGTGGTTAAACGTAGTGGCCTTATTAAGTTGGAAGAAATCTATAAAAAAACGATTTTTGATGATGAACCAATTAGTGAGGAAACCAAACAACGTGAACTCTTAGAAATCTTAGTTGACGAAAAAAATACTGAGATTACACGTCTTTATAACCAGTTAAAAGCAAAAGATGAGCAATTAGCTGCTAAAGATGAGCAGATGCGGGTCAAAGATGTGCAGATTGCTGAAAAAGATAAACAATTAGACCAACAACAGCAATTGACCGCGAAAGCTATGGCTGATAAAGAAAACTTGAAATTAGAGCTAGAAGAAGCTAAGGCTCAAATGGATGAAGCAAAAAGTCAAGTTGAAGAAGTTAAAGAAACCCCTGCTAAAAAAGGCTTTTTAGGTCGGTTATTTGGAAAATAAGAAAAATAAAAAGGCCCTCAAGGGCCTTTTTCACTAGGAGAATGATGAAAAAATTAACAAATTATATTGCTTTTGATTTAGAATTTAACACTGTCAAAGACGTCAGCCATCTAATTCAATTGTCGGCTGTTAAAATGGCAAACCATGAAGAAATTGACAGCTTTGACAGTTTTGTTTACACTGATGTTCCTTTACAAAGTTTCATTAATGGGTTGACAGGTATCACTGCTGATAAAATTGCTAAGGCTCCCAAGATAAACCAGGTGTTAGAAGAGTTCAAAGCCTTTGTTGGAGACTGCGCCTTGATTGGTTACAATTCGGAAAAATCTGATCTACCAATTTTAGCTGATAACGGCTTGGACTTATCTGAGCAATACACAGTTGACCTCTACGATGAAGCTTTTGAGCGTCGTAGTAGCGATTTAAATGGGATTACTAACCTCAAATTGACCACGGTTGCCAGCTTTTTAGGTATTAAAGGTAAAGGTCATAATAGCTTGGAAGATGCACGTATGACAGCACGTGTTTACGAAGCTTTCTTAGAATTGGATGACAACAAAAATTATCTGAGTCAACAAGAAGAGATAACCAGCAACAACCCTTTTGCTGGACTCAGTGGCTTGTTTGATTAAAAACTAGGGGCACTTCTTGTACATGACCTTAGGTCATGTGATAAGGTAGAGCTGTAATAAGCAAAGTTTTTCATTTAAAAATTATTAATTGGCTAAACATAGACAACCTATAGGAAAATGTTAGCTTTCATATTATTTAGAGACTTAATAAACTAGACAAAAAGCAATCGAAATATTGATTGCTTTTTGTCTAGTTTATTAAAAAGGTATTTTGCCAGCAAAGGCACCAAGTGATTTCTTAGTTGCCACATCAATTTGTGCCAGAGCGTCATTGATAGCTTGAGTAGTCATATCTGATAAAGTTTCAAGATCCTCAGGGTCGACAACAGCTTCCTTAAAGTCAATCGAAACTAGCTTCTTATCACCTGTAAAAGTAGCCGTTACAAGCTCCTGAGCAGACTTTCCAACAAACTCCATAGCTGCCAAGTCAGCTTGCTTTTGTTCCATTTGCTTTTGAAGCTTTTGCGCTTGCTTCATCATATTTTGCATGTTCATCATAATTTTCTATAGATTCCTTTCGTATCAAGGGTTTAGACCCTGTTATTAATTATTAATTGTCTTACACTGCCTTATTGTTAAAAATTATCAAAAGCAGATGCAATTTCTTTCTGTTGAGTTGGAAATAAATGTGAGTACACATTTATTGTAGTGTTAATTGACGAATGACCAAGTCTCTTCATTAAAGTGAAGAATATATAGTCCTTACCTTCACCTTTTCAAAGACCTTGAGAAACGAGGAACGCAGCATGAGAATGTCTAAAATCATGATTACGAATTAATTCCAAATTAGGTGGTAACCTTTTTTTCAGAATCGTTCTAAAGTTAGAAACATTTGGAGTCGTTAATACTTCAGGTGTGTTTTGAAAAATTTGTAAACTCTCTAAATCATTAGTAAAATCCTTTAGTATTATTTCCTGTTTATATTTCCATACTTTCAATTCTGTAACGAAAGCATCATGAACATAAATTCTTCTATTTGACTGAGTTGTTTTAACAGAACCAATATGAAGTTTATTATTTCTATAATATGCCGAATATTGAATATCAATATACTTTTCTTCAAGTTTTACATTACTCCATGTTAAGGCTAAAGCTTCACCCATTCGGAAACCAGTATACATCAGAAGTCTATATAATAATTGGAATGAATATTCATCTTCTTTAAAGACACTATCAAATTGTTTGAATTGTTCAGGAGTATAATAGTTCATTTCCTTATGTTTTTCAGGTAATCTGCGTATTCCAGAACAGGGATTATCTTGCCTTAATTGGTTATTTACAGCAACTTCAAATAATTTATGTACAAAGATCATTTGTTGATTAACATGAGAATTTGATAAATTACCACCTTTAATGCTAGGTTGTGATTTTAACCAATCTCTATAATCTTTTATATCATAAGTAGTCACTTTACTCATATCAGCTTTCGAAAAATAAGTAGACAAATATTGTCTAAAATATGACTCCTGCGTATCAATAGTTCCTCGCTTATTACCTCGGAGTTTATCCTCAATCCTTACTAAACTATAAAGATATTCAACTGAGATTCTATCTTTGTAAGATACTTGGTGGAGTTTATTTAAACGATAGTCTGCTTCATATTGTTCAGCTTCTCTTCTTGACTTGAAATCTGTCTTCCTGTGACGTCTCTGTTCACCTGTAATAGGGTTATAACCGTCACTAATATCCACCTTCCATTTTTTATTTTTTTGTCTAGTTACTGTCATTTTTGTTCCTCTTTGCTAGAGACAGTATCTTTCTGTACGATATTTATTATATCATTTTCATCTAATAACTCAATTCCGAGAAGTTCTTCAACAGTCTTTAATGGAACTTTTCCAATTCGTTTATTAGAGTACCAACTAAAACCTTGGGAAACTAGATTAATTTTAGCATTTCGAATGAGCTTTTTAGTTTGACTCTCAGAGAGACCAGTTAAGAGCATTAAATCATTTTTATTTATAAGTTTTATCATTTTAAGATTCCTTTCTTTCATTTCTTCTAGAATCAAGAAATTTTGCAAAAAAGTAAGTTTTATCAATAATAAGAGCGAGTAACAATTTATCTTCCTTTCTTGCATAATGAACTAATTTGTTAAATTCGGTAAAATTATTTTCTTCAATAATATCAATAACTTGTGATAAAAACTCATCGCTATTATTTGAAGTAATAAATTTATCTAATTCAAATCCACAACCCGATTCAATGTTATTGATATCATAAAGAGTTTTATTTGGATTCTCAGCATGAGTAAAATAGTCATACATTCCTTTAGGGGATATAATTACTACAATATGAGAAGGAGAGTTAAGTTTTTCAGTCAGCATTTCTGATACTTGAGAATAGCTTTTTAACGATTCGAAGTATAAAGCACCGTGTTTGTGTGATTTTTTGAACTCTCCAGTTTCTTTATTGATATCCTTATCATGCCAAGGGCTTAATATATATGGAATATGTAAATCCTCTAAGACCTCTAAATAATTTTCTGGAGCACTTTCTTTATAGATAAGGAATGCCCATTTATTAGAGCGTTTATCTTTAGTCAATATTACAACCTATATCTTTCTATATCTTTGATTAATCAATGTACCATATCTATGATTATTGATTACTGATGTAATGGGGGTCGTAGTAGCCCCATTACAAATTATTAGTTATGAAAAGGCTGTACTATTGGCGTTCACTTCGTGAGCCTAGCCAGCCTTTCCCTTACCTTCTTGTTCCAATATACCAGATACTATTACCTTCCCTGTCTGGTGCAGAGAAATAGTAGTTAGGATTTTGATTTGAAACTTCCTCTTTAATATGTTCTTCCATGTCTTTCAATAACTTTTGAGATTGTTGAGTCTTAGGGTATTGGATATATATAATAACTGATTTATTACGGACATCCACAAGACACTTCTCTATTGCCTGATTAAATTGTTCTAATATTGGATTTACCTTAGTTACAGTTGTTTGATCATCAATAGATATGACAGACTCTGACTTTTCTTCCTGTTTTAGAAATTGTCTTAGGTATCTCGTTTGATGTAGGGACTTGAAATAATTCCAGAAATTATCTTGCCTAATACGTATTATAAACTCAGTTAAAAGTAATGTGATAGGAATCATAAGTATTCCATACGTAAGGAATTTTAAGTAGTGTAAAAAAATACTTAGATATTGTAAGAAAATATTGATAAGTCTATCTAATGGTTCTATACTAATGGAGCCTATACTTATTTTTAATAATAAGACTCCAATATATAAAAACATACTAGTAAAACCAAGGAAGAAGGAAGTTTCTATGACAGAATATGTTTTTTGAAAGAAAGTTTTTTTCATATTTAGATTATTCCTTTCCTTGTGTAATAAGTAGGACAAAGTAATGGAAGTACTTGATAAGGATGTTCATTATCAATAATTTGAATCAAACCAGTCCCCTTACCTATTGGGATAACAATTCCTTCTGGGTCTAAGTTCGGGAATAGAAATTGTGTGGTCTTCTTATTGATATTTCCGATTTGAATCAATACATTTAACTGCTCACGAACTGATACAGGAATCGTATTGTGGTCAAAACGCTGGCTAACTAATAGTAGATGGACTTTAGTTGCCCGACCAAGAAGAGCAATTTGTGATAGGAGAGAAAAGAAAGAATCTTTTATTGTTCTGTTGACACCCTCGCTCAAAGCTAATACTTCATCAATGACAATAGTTAAATGGTCAAACTGATGGTCAGGATTATCATAAAGAATTTCTTGGCGTTGCTGAATGAGATTTAGGCAAGTGCTGAGATTCTCATTGATTTCTGAAACAAAATCCGATTTTGAGCGATTTTTTTGAGGGTGTATAACAGGAATATTATTTTCACGTGCCCAGCGAGATGGGGTATCGAACTTAGGATCGACGATAATGAGTTCAGAAAAGTTTTTTAATAGGCTCAGAAGATAAGTAAGAGCATAAGACTTTCCAGAGCCACTATTGCCTACAATAGCTAAGGAAGTCACCTTGTTTAAATTTAAAGTGAGATTTTTCATGATAGGAAGGGCATATTTTTCTTGCATTTTTGAGAAATCATCTAAATCTGAAATTATAAGTCGCTCAGAGACACCCTTTCTCCAAGGAAAGAAAAGACCACGTTGAACATGAATGTCATCTGTGTCAAGAGCCATAAAATATGCTGAATTTTGTTTGAGAACTGTATAACGAGGATAGAGAGCAGCATTAGCGATTAGAAATATCTTTTGATAGAGTTCATCGTCTATAATATAGCCTGCTGGTAATCGAGGAATAAACAAAAATCCATCAGACATAATCTTAGTATCAAAGCTATTTGTATAGCTGGTTTCTCCTTGTATAAGAGCACCAAGTCCCATATTAAGACTTTGGAGCAAATACTGTGCTAATTCTTTGTTAGTCATCATTTAACCTCCTTGATGCCACTAGCACGGAAATAGACATTATAGCCGACTTCACACGCTTCTAAATCTTCAAATTCGACAACTGTCATATAGGCTGGAAGAGTAACTTCAGATTCAAATTTCACTTGGAAAGGTGGTAGACCTTTTTGTGAGAACCAAGCTTTGTGAGCAATAATTTCTCCTGTAGGTTGTCCATCGTCAAATTTCATCTGAGCTTCAAGTTCAGTACTCAAACAATGTGTTGCTTGTTTGATATCAATATATTCTTTCGCTGTGTTGTGGGAGTAACCACCTTTACGATTACGTGTTTTCATAGTCTTCACCTTTTATCTTTAATTTTTGTAACGTTAGAACAACATGCTCCTTTTTAGTCATGAGCTAGACTGTCTTAGCTAAGTACAACTCTATGATAGATGATTTAGTCTTGCTTCGATTTCAAGAATCTTGAAAGTATCGGACTTAAATTTGTGCAACGAGTGCAACAAATTCAATTAACCATATAGCTAAGCTATCAGCGATTTGGTAAGAAGTTTCTTCTTCAGGAAAATCGGGGAAGAATTCGTAAAGGGCAGTTGCCAATATTGAAAGATTTTGTTGAATATCTAGCTCTTTTATTTGAAAGAGTTCCTTTGTAGAGTTGAAACCACAAGTAAGCATTAGCTCGGTAAGTTGAATAATGAGTAACTCACAGAAACCATGACTAGGAAAGAAGACACATTTAACATTTGATAAACCCAACGTTTCTTGCAGGGCTTCCGCAATATCTAAGGTGAGGTTGCGTTTACCTTTTAGAATTTGACTAATAGCAGGGGCTGAAATCAATCGGATTTCATCATTAAAGTAGTAAGACACTTCGTTTTGAGGAATTTCTTGCTTAATCAATTCTTGTTTGATAGATTGACCGAGTAATTCACAATAGAGGGTTCTAAGTTCAGATTTTAGCATAAGTTGTCCTTTCCAGTCCTCAGACGAAAAGAAACAAAATTACCGAGTGGATGCAAAAAAGCACAACAAAGAAACGGTTAAACGGTAATATGCATAACTAAATCCTTATCGATTAGTAATCATATTGTTTCAATCCGTCCTTTGGTGCACCTATGGACTATATGTTTATCCCTAGTTAGAGTTAATGACATTATAAAATTAAAAAAGTGGTATAATTTAGGTAATTATTTTAAAAATAGAGTAAAATAACACCACATTTATAAAAGGAATATTATGATATTTGAAAGAACGAAGCAGTATTTTATTGATTGTGCTTCGATTAGACTAGATTCAAAAATTAAAAATTTAAATGATGAACGAAAAGTAAGAGCTTCTAGGGAGTATTACTGGTATACTGGACAAGAGAAAAAAATTAATAAGAAATATAAAAAGCTTACGAATAAAGAAATTTCTTCAAATAATGCTCCATTAATTAGCCTCATAAGAAGAGGGAAAATAACCTCAAAGAACCCATATCTTTATACGCCTAACTCAATAGAAGATGTATTAAATAATTGTAAAATGGATGAATATGGAACCAAGATGGGCTTGAATTCTAATGAAGAAAAAAAATATATACAACGTAATATAATGTTTGAAACATATGATGAGATTTGTTTTGGAGATCGCTCTGAACATTGGAAATTACAATCTTTTTTATCATCTGTTATTATTTTAGATATTCTTTTTGAATCTTATGATGAAAATTTATGGAGAATAGTTTTAGGCTATATGCCACTTAATATTGAATTTGAAAAGTTAAGATTAAATGTTGTTGATATTCATAAAGTATATAACATACTTTTTGAGGAGCATTTTGAAATGTTTATGACAGGTATTTTTCGAGCTACAGAAAAAGCTCTTAATGTTAGTGGTTCATTTTGGAAATATTATGAGGAATGTGTAAAAACTGGATCAAAAAACATCAATAAAATAGCGCTTATTGATGTTTATCTAAATGAATTTTATAATGAGATTTTAAAGAAAAAAATAGATGGGTTTATTAATAATAGTAGTTATTATGGATACAAGGAAAAATATATTCAGGAAAATAGCACTTATCAAAGCCTAGAGTCAATTATTTCAATTCAACAGGAGATGCATTTGTACCAAGGTGATTTGAAATCAGAGGAAATTAAAGAAAAATATAGTGATGAAATATGGGATTATAAACTATTAAATACTCTAAATAAAGATAATATGGGTAAAGTACTAGGTAAGTATACTGATCAATATTTAGATTATGAAGATATAGATGCGATATATGCAACATACATATTAGATCTATTGGAAAAATTACTTTATTCATTAATTAGTTTTCAAAGTTTTAGAGAGGAAGATTCTCATTGGCAAGGTAATTACTTAGGTTACGTAAAAAAATATCAATATGGTAATGAAATTTTACATTATTTAAAAACAGGTGATAGGGAAACTTTGAGACCTATGATTTATCAAAACTTACAATGGAAAATTAGTGGAAATTCAAGAATAAATTATTTTATAAAAAAACATCCTGAAAGTGACTTAGCAATTAAAGAAAAAGAAATAAATGAATTAATAAGTCAGGAGAAATTTGGGAAATAATAGGTGTAATAAATCAAATGTGGTTTATTTAGTTACATGGGAATACTATTGTAGATAGATGTATAATATTAATTAGTGAGTAAATTTGGGGAGATGAAGATTGTAGTGCAAACAGGTAGTCTAAGTGATGAGAGATATTTGGCTTTCATCAAGATCAAGAATTGCAAATGCTATGGTCTCAAAAGATATAGAGAAACTGTTTAAATCTTAAAAATTATTTTTATGTCTAACTGCGTTCTAGTATTAATTTCATACCATTTTTTATTTCACTTTAAATTTTATTTTGAGTATAAGTTAAAATATTTTGGACAGGTTACAATATGAAAAATTATGATTTAAAAGATTTTGTAAAAATGAATTTTGCAGATGAATTACCAGATGAAAACTCGAAAACAATGATTCATCTTAACACTATGTTAATGGAGCTTGAGTCAACTTTTGTAACACTAGAAATAATAAAAATTGTAAAAGATGAGTGGCATGATAGAGCAATGAAAGCGACTATTAGTTATGATATTTTAAGAAATGTAATTTATGAATCGCTGTATTATAGAGTAGTATTCGGAATAACTAAAATTTTTGATATTAGGGAAAAAAATGGTATTTTTAAAATACTTTCTAAGCAGAGACATAATTCTAAGGATAAGTCTCTTTTATCAATTTTGAAAACTATACAAGATGCTGTTGATAAAGAGCAAAAAAATATCGATGAGATAAAATTAATTCGAGATAAACTTTTAGCACATTTAGATAAAGAGATGGTTTTTTCAGCAGAAAGATTAAATATCGGTATTGTATATTATTACCTTGAGTCAATTGATATAAAGTCAATATATATTGGTTGTGTTGAGTTATATAATTTTTTATTTGAAGCTAATTGGAAAGAAGTTGAAATTCCTGAAAGAGAAATAATATTAAAAAAATTTTTTCTTGAAGATTAGTACACTATGATTTGGAATTTTTGCTTAAAGTGTCGATGAAACACTTATTAGAATAATTTCTTTTTCAGACATATCAGATGATGAAGGAAGAAAGAATTTGTTTCTTGATTGGGCTCAGCAACTTTCAACTTGGACTACTTCACATTTCAAATGCTATGAAAGAGCAATGATAAATGATTTGCAAATCATATATCAGAAATCGTCCTCTAATTGATTCATAGAATAAGAATCTAAATGAAATATTTATTAATAATATTGATGATCCAGAAATTTGTTTTAGTTTATTAAAATCAAAATCTCAAGCAGACTATTATTGGAACAAATTTGAGGAAGTGCTACAGGAAAGTTATCAGAAATTTTCTATTTATAAGTTGTATCAAGAACTCTAATAGTTAAAAATATTTATAAAGTTTTTTTGTTCTAAGGTAGGATATTGAAAATTGGCTTTAAGAAAAGTATTTTCAATATAAAAAAATCACACTTGTCCGATAAGTGTGATTTTCTGTTATGAATAGATACGGCCTTGGTCTATTTGATAGTCTAAGACCAAAAATCATCTACTTCAGTTAGGATTTCATCCGCAGTTTTTAATGTTGCTTCTTCAATAGATAATCCAGTTTTTTGTAAATAATATTTAATGAGATAATAGCCACAGGTATAGCCAGAAGCATAAGGAAGACCAACACTTTTTCCACCCTGCATTTTTGTAATTTCATCACCATATAAATATGGCATGGCTTCTTGCATATTATCAATAAAGAGGTTTTCTTTTATTATTGGCTTAATAACTTGATTTAATGTATCTAAATCGTTCTTTGTAACCCAAGGTCCGATATTTTCTTTTTCATACATTTTTTCTGCAAAGTTTTCGGCAAGACCTTCAGACACAATCATTTCTTTAAGTGGACCTTTTCCCCATTCAATAAATTGATATCTAATATTATGATTACATTCATGAGCAACTGCTGATGCTATTCTATTAATTGTATAATCATTTGGAACAAGAGAAAGAAAAATATAGCCAGGAATTCCGCCATCACCGCTATAGTTTTCATTAATCGATAACATAGGACTACTAGGGTTACCTAATAAAGCAGTTAGATAATAATCTTTTACAGGTAATTTTACGCCTCGAGACGTGAATGTTTCAATAGAATGATGAAAGGCATCGGATATATTTTTCCAGAATTTATTATCAAACCGATTAATGGATGAAATATCTTCCTCTTTAAGATCCTTTGGCATCTTATGCATAAAACTCATTAAAGTCATAACATTAAAAGAGATATTTTCGTCAAAAGAGATGTTTTGTATTTTAAATTTATTTATAAATGGAACTAGTAACTTTTGTTTAAAAACCTCATCTCTTTTTTCAATTGGAGTTTCTAAAATTTCTTTATATATTTTATCAGACTCGATTAAATGTAGTTGCATAATATTTTCTCCTTTTATTAATAAAAAAATTATACACCTTGACGTAACGTCAAGGTCAACAGTTTATGATAAAATCAACTAAGGAGAAAATATGTATTTAATAAAAGAAGCAGCACAAATTTCAGGAGTTACCATTAGAACACTACATCATTATGATCAGATTGGTCTATTAAAGGTCAATAAATCTGATAATGGGTATCGATATTACACAAATGAAGATATTGAAAACATAAAAATAATTAGATATTATAGATTTCTTGGATTTTCTCTTGATAAAATAAGAAAAATAATGAATGGAAAAGATTTTGATAGTATCTTAGTATTACAATCTCAATTAAAAATGCTAGCCGATGAGCAAAATAAGATTTCGGTTCTTATGGAGAATGTACAAAGAACAATTGACGCCAAAAAATCCAAACTTGAGAATCGAACTTTAAATAAATTTGATGGTTTCACGTTATTAGATAATATTGAATATCAAAGTAAAGCGTTAGAAAAGTTTGGTAAGGAAGCCATTATCGAAGCTTCAAAGAGACAAAAAGGGATAGAATTAGAAGTTAACGAATACTTTAACGATATTTTTATAAAGTTTGCACAAAAAATGAATACAGAGCTACAACCAAAAGAGAAAGAAGTTCAAAATATTTGTATAGAACTTTATGATACATTAAATAAATATGCTTTTGATTGCTCCTTAGAGGTTTTTGGCATAATTGGTAAGACCTATTATAATAATCTAGAATTTAGAAAAAATATTGATAAATTTGGTGAAGGATTAGCTGAGTATATTTCGAAGTCAATTGCTATGTTTGTTGAAAATGATAATAAGTAATTTTTTTTTAAAAGAAAAATAAAAGAGAAAGAATAATATGAAATTTAAAGATTATACTTGGGATAAAGAGTTTGAAATAAAAAGGTATTCTTAAGATAATCACTATGATAGTAATAGTGTTAAAAAGGAATTTGTATAATCAAATTAATAGGACGAATTATGAAGAGTATAGTTTTAGAAACTAGGCGATTTATTTTATTAGAATGGGATGGCAGAGATTTATCTGAGTTAAAGTCGTTTTTGCAAGACGAAGAAGTGATGTGGGCTTATGACAAGAGTTTTACTGATCAAGATTGTCAGAACTGGCTAGATTGGAATATGAATTCCTACCGTGCCGATGGGTTTGGTCTGTGGAAGATTATTAACAAAGAAACTTCAGAGGTCGTAGGTGAATGTGGCATTACTATGCAAACTGTTGAAGGAGAAAATTACCCTGAAATAGGTTACCATCTTAAAAAAGAGCATTGGAATAAAGGAATTGCAACCGAAGTTGCTAGGGCAGTACGAGATTATGCTTTCAAAGAGCTAAACCTTGAGGAACTCATTATCATCAGTCGGGATATTAATTTACCGTCTATGAATATTGCCATAAAGTCAGGATTTACTATTAAAAAGAGATTTTTGAAGAATGATAGTATTCCTCATTTTATGTTTTACTTGAAAAAGATAGGAATGTGATATGTTACCTTATTATGTTGTGAATGCTTTTACCAATAAGGCGTTTGGTGGCAATCCTGCGGGGGTTGTGGTTTTAGATGAACCGATTAAAGAGGAATTAATGCAGAAAATAGCTAAAGAAAATAAACTATCTGAGACTGCATTTATTTTAAAAGAAAAAGATCTATATAAGATTAGATGGTTCACACCAGAAAAAGAAGTGGATTTGTGTGGGCATGCGACTCTAGCAAGTACCTACGTTATTTCACGTTATCTTGAAGATAATTTGAGTCAAATCACTTTCTCTTCAAAGTCTGGACTTCTAGAAGTAACTATTAACGGTGAAAAAATAACATTAATTTTTCCAATAGTTGACGTTAAGCAAGTTCCAATAACAATGATGGTGAGTGAAACTATTGAGTCTGAAATACTGGAAGCTTATCGAACAGCTGATGAAGAGCATCTTGTTTTATGCTTAGAAAATCAAGGATGTATAGAGCAACTCAAAATTGATTTGGAAAAGATTGGTCAATTAGCACCACATGGGGTGACACTGACAGCTCAAAGCTTTGATAATGACATTGATTATGTTCTACGATATTTTGCACCAAATTATGGTATCAATGAAGATCCCGTTACTGGCTCAGCACAGACACGTTTAGCACCAATTTGGACAAGAAAGCTTGGAAAGGAACAATTCGTATCTAAGCAATTATCTGAAAGACAAGGTACGATGACCGTGGAGTTGGAAGAAAATCTTGTTAAAATATCAGGACAAGCTAATTTATATCTGAAAGGTAGTATTGATATTTAGTACTTGAAAGCTAACAATTTTAGTGAAGTAGGAGTATACTAATGAGAAAACGAGAAATGACTCTCATCTGTTGTACTATAATATAAGAAAAGTTTTATAACTGTTTATATTATTTTGCTTATTAACTATTAAGTTATTTGAAAGCTAATTAATAAACAATTTATGAAGGATATTAAAAATGAATAATATGAATATTGATTTTCCCTCTGTAACCATTAGAGAAATTACTTTTAATGATGGTAAAACGATTGTATTTAATAATGATGATATTGTTTTACTTGTTGGCGGTAATAATGCGGGAAAGAGCCGTACCCTAAAGGATTTGAGAGACGATTTAAATGGAATATCAAATACAAAAGTATTAGTAAAGAAACTAGAGTATGAAACTTTTGGTTTTTCTGAAAACAAACTTAGAGATTATTTTGAAAATAATTTTGAAAAAAATACTTACGGGCAATACTGTGTATGGATAGATGATAACAGTTCTTATTCTTTTGATTCTAATTCTTTTAGTGATATTTATGATAAAAAAATTTTTTATAAAGCATTATTCTCATTCTTATCAACTGAGAATCGTTTAGTATTAACAAGGCCTATAGAATTGAATTATGCATATAATATGCAGAGTCTAAATATTTTGAAAAAACTTGAAAGAGATTTTGATTCGATTAATAAATTAAACCAAGCTTTAGATTCAGGCTTTCAAAAATCAATTGAAATATTTGAGGAATATGTAGATAGGAATATAATAAAGAAATATAAAATTAGTGATAGTTATACGATTACTAAAATTCTTAAATTAGATAGCCGAGAAAAAATAAATCAGCTAAAACAATTAGAAGATTTACAAGATCAAGGGGATGGAATTCGAAATACAGTTGCAATATTATCCTCGCTAATTGTTAATGAAAATTCATTAATATTAATTGATGAGCCGGAAGCATTTTTACATCCCCCTCAAGCTAGAACCTTAGGTAAAAATGTAGTTAAGTTATCTAGAGATAAACAATTATTTATCTCAACTCACAATATTGATTTCATTAGAGGTGCTCTTGAAGAAGATGCTTCAAGAATCAAAATAATAAAAATAGATAGACTTGGTAGTCAAAATGTATTTAATTTAATTGATAATTCCAGTATCAGTAAAATTTCTAGTGATAAGAATTTGAAGTATACAAATATTCTAAATGGATTATTTTATAATCAGGTTATTTTGTGTGAGAACGAAAGTGATTGCAAGTTTTACTCTGCAATATTAGAATATGTAGATTTAACGACTTATCAAAATACATTATTTTGTGCAGTTGGAGGAAAAGAACAATTTAAGAAAATTGTACCTTTACTTAAAGATTTGAGTATAAAGTATAAAATAATAGCTGATATTGATTTAATAAATAATATTGATAGTTTAAAACAATTGTTAAATTCATCTAACCCTAATTGTTATAGTAAGATAGCACCTAATCATAAAAAATTTATAGAAAAATTCCAAAAAGAAACCAATAGTCAAGTAAAGACCCAAGAAGAAATAAGAAATGAGATTAATCAAATATATAATACTGATAAATTTATGTCACCACAATCAGTTGAGCAAATAAAATCAATTTTAAGAGAGATAAACAGTTTAAAACTCTTAAAAACTGGTGGGAAAAGTATTATTCCTCAAGGTGAGTGTACAAATCTATTCAATCATATAAATGAATTTCTAAAAGAAAATAATATATTTATTTTGGATTGTGGTGAGATAGAACGGTTTGTACCAGATGTACCTGGGCATGGAAATAATTGGGTTGAAAATACTTTTATAAAATATGCTGAAATTGAAGCAGAAGTTTATCATGAAGCTCGGAATTTTATGAAAATGATATTAAATCATAATAGTAAAATAGTTAATTGATATTTTATAAAGTGTAGATCAAAGGAACTAATTATGAGTGATATTTTATTAGCTGGAAGTAGCACTTTTTCAGTATTAAATATCATAATACTCTTTTATAAAATAACATTAGTTTGATGGTAAAAAGGAATGGTAAAGAAATTTTAAATTTAAAGAGAATAAATGTACTAGAGAGTCAATTATCAACATAATTAATTTTTTTAAGAGTATACTAGTAATATTAGCAACATATACAGGGGTAGTTTACGCACACGAAGCAATTATTGACAGCCAAAACCAACATAAATTAGATTTTTTAATAATTAATATTCAGAAAGCTGAGGAGATAAAAAGATCAGAGGAATTTGAAAGTATTTCAAATTATTATAAGAAATTTAACTCTAATCAAAATGGCGAGATTGCAAAAGAAAATTATATGGATGTCTTTCGAAGAAATGATATCCTTAATTATATTGAGGTTTATATAGATAAAAATAATTCGCAGTCAAAAGAATTATTAAAGTCATATAATAAAACTGAGGATCAATATTTTGCGATAATAGCAAAAAAACATTTTCAAAAAAAGATGTCTTATTTAAAAAATACTAATAAAGAAACTGATAATACTGAAAGTGCTAACAAACAAATAAAAATATTTAAAAAGAAAATAAAGCAAGCAGACAAAATAATAAATCAATATTCTGGATTGGATTATATATTTTACGATTATGTAAAAGAAGAAACAGAATATATAGAACAAACAGATTGGATATGGTGGCTACCATGATTTCAAACTTGCCATATTATGTTGATAATAAATTTACAAAAAAATATAAAAATAGCTTCCATCGGAATGATGAAAGCTATTTAAGTACATTTTGATACTGTCATTGTCTATTTTTTGTCTGATTGTAATAAATTTAAATGATTATAGTTTAATTTAGTGAACTAAGAAAGGCTTTAAATCAACTTTTCTGATGATAAAAAGACATAAAAAATCGTGGAGCAAGTCTTGCATGTTCATCATAATTTATTGTTCTCCTTAGTAAAAGTGATTACTGTAATATTATAGCATAGGAAATGAGGAGTGTCATAGGCTTCGGGTGAAAATTGGATAGAAGTGATAGGGTTTTTGATAAGAATGGATTTAAGGATAAAAATAGATATTGGAGAAACTAGTAATGGGGTTATCTATTACAACACTAAAACTGAGAGATGTTGGCCGCTGATAAAAGTAAGTTACTCACTACCGAAGAATCTAGGAAATTAAATAAATCCATTCCATGTCTTATTGCTTTATGTATGCTGTTTGGAAGTCTAGGTATCATAAGCTTTCTTTTTTGGGATGGTGATTTTGTTGGAACGAGCACTATACAAGTCTGTTGATTATGCAGCGAAAGCTAGCAAAAAAGAATTTAAAATTGTTGCGGATGGAAACTTTATGTGGAATAATTTTAGTGACAAAACGTGACAATTGAGAAAGTTTCCTGGTTTATAGTTTTCTTAGTTGGTATTTGCGGGTGTTTTTCAATAGAGTATAAAGAGTGAAACAGTAACTACCTGGAAAAATGAGGACTAGTTATGAAAGGAGCCATTTAGATCTATTTGTAATGCTTATGGAAGTGTCGAATTTTTAAAAAATAGTTGGGAACCACGAATTGAAATTAATTAAACTACTAAAAGATATTTATCCAGATCTTGATATGGTACAAGATAAGTGGAATAATGATTATGAGGGTATTATCTTATTTAATAAAGAATATCAAACAATTAAAAGATGTCGTTTAGCTAAGAAAACACCAAAAAAAGATGGTTATTTCACTACATTTTGGCAGAAAAATAGTAACGGAAAAAATATCCCTTTTTCCGAGAATGACTTAGGTGAAGAGTTAATAATTGTTGTCATAGATCATAATCAGCGAGGTGTGTTTATTATTCCAAATAATGATGCCATAAAACGGAATATAATATTTTCAGAACAAAGTAAGGGTAAAATGGCTATGCGTTTTTATCCACCTTGGTGTACCAATTTGAATAAATCAGCTCAGTCAACCCAAAATTGGCAATTAAAATATTTTAAATTCTTGTAAGCTAGCAATTTTAGTAAAGAAGGAGTGTATTAATGATACAGCGAGAAATGAAACTCGAACTATATAATAATAAATGGCCAGAGCAGTATCAAGAAATTAAAGAAGAACTTACTAAACTATTAAGTGGCCTAGAATTAGAATGTCATCATTTTGGGTCAACTTCAATCAAAGGTATGGCTTCTAAACCGATAATTGATGTACTCATATTTGTTAACACTATTAGTATGGTAGATACTTATAATGATTCCATGCTGCAAGCTGGATATGTTGCTAAAGGTGAGAATGGGATTTCTGGAAGAAAATATTTTGTAAAGTATGCTAAAGACAAAATAAATCACTTAGTACACCTACATTTTTATGAAAAGGGAGATCCGAAAGGTTTACAAGAGTTACGATTTAGAGATTACTTAACAGAAAATAAGACAGCATTCAATCGTTATTTAGAGGTGAAAGTCGAAGCGAGTAAGAAATATAAAGATAAGCCAGAAGCCTATCAAAATCATAAATCTACGGTTATTGATGATATTAATAAAGAGATTCAACAGGTAAAAGCTTTCAAATAAACTTAAAAAATCAATGAACTGTTCGACTTAAAAAAGAAAAATGGATAGACAAACTTTTTGGATTTTTGTATTATGTAAGTGACACAAAAATCACATGATTTAGAAATTATTTTTATACTTTTCAATAAGGAGGTTCTATGAAGGATAGGTTATTTGCTTTTAAATCAGTAGGTTTAGTAGGGGTATCTCTGACTTTTTGTTTGTTTTTGCTTATGATTTTGGTGCCTAGTGTTAGGAGTGGTGAAATAGCTAAAGCTCAGTATATGCAGTATAATCAAGATAAAGTAATAAAAACGATTGATGAACAATTGGTTGGAATTAATTTAGAAGCTGTTCGCAAAAAAGAAAAACTGATTATAGAAAAAGACATAGAGAGCATTCAAAAAGCTATTTATGACAATAAATTAACATATACTGAATTGACAGCTTTCTATCTTGATCGGATTAGACATTTAGATAAGACTGATAAGGGACTAAATGCCATTGCAGCTATAAATCCTTACGCGATTAAAGAAGCTAAGAAGTACGATGAAACGAAAGATTTTAAACACAATAATAGTCTCTTTGGGATGCCAATCACGGTAAAAGATAATATACTAACTAAAAATATTACAACTACTGTAGGTATGGAAGGTCTAAAAAACTTTATCCCCCAAAAAGATGCTGATGTTATCAAGCGTCTTAAACGCAGTAATGTTATTATACTTGGTAAGGCTAACCTTTCTGAGCTTGCAAACTATGTATCTCCCAACATGCCTAATGGCTATTCAAGTTCTATAGGACAAACTATCAATCCATACAAACCTCTAGAATTATCTCCACTTGGCTCAAGTGCTGGAAGTGCAGTTAGTGTGACATCTAATATGGGTGTGGCATCAATAGCAACTGAGACAACGGGATCCATTATCTCCCCATCATATATTAATTCTGTTGTTGGTATGAAACCACCACATCATTTAGTATCAGGAGAAGGAATATTTCCGCTTAGTCCATCATTGGATACTGTTGGTGTTATTGCAAAATCTGTAATCGATGCTAAGTTAGTGTACAATTCGATCATAAATAACTCAAGTCATAAAATAAAACAGCTAGATCGAACAGCATTAAAAGGAGCGAGAATAGGTTTTATAAAATCAGATCAGTCAAATGCTAAAAAACTTAAAATAGTACTTCAAAAACTTGGGGCAAGGGTGGAAGTTGTAAACTTTGATTATGAAGGAATGGATAATATTAAATTAATTAATTCAGAATTCCCACAAGCTGTTAGTGAGTTTAGTAAGAAAAATAGTCTCCCATTTAAATCGTTAGAAGAGTTAGTGACTTATAATAAAAAAGACTTAGGTAAAAGAGCTAAGTTTGGACAAGAACATCTAGAAACAGCTATAAAAACAAAAAATAATCCTAAATTTGTTAAACAACAAGTTAAACTTGCGCAAAAAAAACTAATAACGTTACAAAAGAAATATAAACTTGATGCCCTAGTATCCTTTAATGATGAGGGAGTTTTTTTACCTGCAGTTGCAGGATATTCAGAAGTGACAATTCCAATGGGAATAGACAAAGAAAGTATCCCTTATGGTGCTACTTTTACAAGTTTTAAAAATGATGATGCGAAGATAATAGATTTTGCGTATGCACTCGAACAAGAAACTAAATTAAGAAAAGCTCCCACTTTAGCTGGTATAGGAAAATAATGGCTAAAAAATAGGACAAAATCGTCGTAGACATAGCTGAAAAACAGATGCCTTCGTATTACTTTATTTTTCTAGATGACTTCTCATACGACTAACGCAAAAACTTCATAAGGGATTTCAGGGTTATGAGCATAGACAAAGAATGTTAACGACCTTATCCTCTTTTATTGGTAAAAAGTATATAATCGTCCAATCCTAATGATAAGTAAAAATAGTAATTTACTATAGAAATTGAAAATAGCCTACTATAACTGTAGTAGGCTATTTTTGTGTGTATCTAAAGTGCTATTCTTTTAGGAAGAGCTGTCAATAGCTTTGTAGAATAGAATGACAAGGATAACTCTATAACTATTTATTAGCGGCAAAACTTAATGGGGTCTGCTTCTAATGATAGGGTGCTAGTCAATTTTTTATCTGCACATGTTTGAAGGAAGTTATTTGGTATGCTTTTTATACAAATAGTCTATAGATATCGTTTATAGTTACTTATATAGGATATTACGACTAACTTGGTGTCAAATATTAATCAGCTATCATGAGACAGATATGTGAAAAGCATACCTTTTAAAAAAAAACAAAAGATAAAGTGGAATATCTTTTGTTAAATATGAGAAAAACCGTCAGTTATAAGTATTTTAGTAGTGAATCACATTATTTTTTTTCTGAATATTGTTAATAATATCTTTGGCTTTAGGGCTAGTCAGGTAATCAAATGTGGTTTTAGGCACAAAATTTCTAACGAATTCTATGTCACCATTCTTGATAAGTTGACGAACAGTTGAGGCACTGATAGTTTGGCCATTTATTTCCTTGCGAGGAGTCATGATGTAAGTTATATCGTTTTTGGGAAGCTGTTTTTGCATGGTCTCATTGTAAAGATTGGTAACAAAACTGGTTGGTTCTTCACCAACATACCTCCTTGTGATACCCAATTCTTGAGCAATTGCTACAAAAATATTTATATCCAGTTTTGCCTGACTGATAATGACATTTTCTTGATCTTTTTGAAAATAACTTGGGAAAGTGGCCTGACTGATGATGTAAGGTCCAGTTTCATGATAGAAAAGATTATCTAAATGTGCGGTTCCAGCCATAATTAATTCTTTGCGAACGGCAAATGGGATGAGGCTACTATCCTCACTGACCATGAACAGATGAACGTGCTTATTCTCTGCGCAAGCTTTTTCCGCCAAGTACAGATGACCTAAAGTAAAGGGGTTAGCATTCATAACAATGGCTGCGCTTTCTTTGCTAGGACCACTTTCTTTTTTTAGTTTTTTGAGGTAATCGGCAAAGCCAGATTTGCGATTTTCCATAAAAGTGACCATATTAGGAATCTCGGTAATAGTATAAAAACCTAGGTCTTTGAAGAATTTACTAGTATCTGGTTTGGTGTAGACAAAGAGATGAGTATTACCTCGTTCAAATTGAATATTAATTAAGTGGGTGACTAGAGTATTAAGTAAGGCAGATCCGCTATAACGTTTACAGATGGCAAAGCAGCGAAGACTATTAGCAAAGAGGCTTCCGGTAGCAATCAATGTACCATCTTCTTCGAAGATACCACAGGTATAGTCTAAATTTTGGTCTCGTTTAATACCAGCATCTTCTAACAATTGAGTGACTTTATTTTGATTAAGCTTGTCTGAGGGGAAAATTTCTGAAACTGTAAAGATCGACATAGATATCCTTTCTAGTTTGAGATAACTTGGGCTGTTTTGATAAAAGCCTTGATTTGAGGGAGCTGATAGGCATCTTTGTTAAACAGTAGATAGGTAGAACGCATGAAAGGCTCTCCATTTTTGAAGGATAGCTTGTGAATATCTCCCTTAAAGTGGTGTAAACCAATATCTGGCACGATTGCCCAACCTAAGCCACGGGATACCATTTCAACACAAGTATTGACATTGTCAACGATGATACCGTTATGTTTGCTGGGTTGCAATTGATTTTCCTGCATCCATTGTGATACTTCCCGTTCAAAAGTGACATCAGAATGTCGTCCGATGTAGGGGAGCTGTTCTAGGGTAATGCCTTGATTGTTTGAGCTTCTAATTAAGTTGACACGTTCACGTTTAAGAAGAATTTTATTTTCTTTCCATTGAAATTCACCGCGGACAATAGCGACATCAATCTTACCCAAGAGTAAATCTTGATAGACTTTGCGACTATAATTGGTTTTAATTTGGATGTTGACATGTGGAAATTGTTGCCGATAGCGGGCTAATATTTCAGGAAAGGCATATTGTGCATAGTTAATGGAGACGCCGGCGCGTAAAGTTCCAGAGATATGATTTTTTTGTAATTCAATCTCTTCACGCATTTTTTGTAAGTTTGTGATTATCTCATATGCATGTTTTAAAACTGTCTCACCTTGTGCTGTGAAGCGAATGCCCTGACGAGAGCGAACCATGATTCGTGTGTTTAATTCGCGTTCAATGGCATTGATCCGTTTTGATAGAGCAGACTGTGTGACATATAGGCGATCGGCAGCATGGGTAATGTTGTGGGTCTCATCGAGAGTTACTAATAACTCTAAGTCTCTTTCGTCCATTTTAACTCCTCTTTTCATTGTCTATTATACACGCGTCAGCTTTTTTTAAACATCTAAAAAGGGGAAAAACAATGAAAAAACAGTTTCTTTCAGCAGGATCGTAGACCATAGAAAGAAAAAAAGAAGAATGAAAGCCTAGTTATTATGACTTTGTTAACTCCCCAGAAAATAGCAACTATTCCTAATTGGCATGGAAGATGATGACAAGTTGACCTTTTACTTCTTATTATGGCTAGTTATAATGGAAGTAACAAAGTTCAAGGAGTATGATATGGAAATCAAAAAAGTAGCTATTGCTGGAACATTAGAATCCTCGGATGTTCAGGTTATTGTGGAACCACACGATACTTTGCAGGTCAGCATCGAAAGTAGCGTCATGAATCAATATGGTTTAGCCATTCAAAAAACAGTTTATGAAGTGCTTGAACGTTTAGGTGTCACTTCTGGTAAGCTAATAATGGTTGACAAAGGTGCTTTAGATTGTACTATCAAAGCTCGCATTCAAACTGCTATTTATAGAAGCAATGATTTATCTAAAGGTAATATTCCATGGGGGGAACTCTAATGCCAATAACAAGATCAAAACCACTAAAAAATCGCTTGCGTCGCACGATGATGTTTTTAAATGCACAAAATCCTGCACTTCTGAAAGATGCCTATATTTTTGGCTCAGATAGTCTCATTTTAGATTTAGAAGATGCTGTTGCAGAGAATCAAAAAGATGCTGCCCGATTCTCCCTCTATCATGCTCTGACGACTATTGATTATGGGAATACAGAAGTGTTAGTTCGAATCAATGGACTTGATACACCGCATTGGCAAGAAGATGTCCGTGTAGCTGTAGCTGGTGGGGCTGACGGCATAAGGATAGCAAAATGCGAGTCAGCTAAAGATGTGAAAACTGTCGAGGCTGCTGTATTAGCAGCTGAGAGAGAGTTTGGTAAAGAAGAAGGGCGTACACTATTAATGGCTGCTCTTGAAAGTCCATTAGGCATTCTTAATGCCCTCGAAATTTGTATGGCTTCAGATAGAATGTTTGGAGTAGCCATTGCTGGCGGAGATTTCCGTAAATCAATGCGTGTCGGAATTGAAAAGGGTGGTATAGAGATAAATACAGCTCGTGGGCTCATGTTACTAGCAGCACGCGCAGCAGGCATTCAATGTTACGATACCAATTACCCACGAATTGAGGATATGGAAGGTTATCGCGAAGAAGTTGAATTAGATCGTAAAATGGGATTTGATGGGAAATCTATTATTAATCCTCGCCAAATCCGTTTGGTGCACCAGTTATTTGCGCCAACTAAAGAAGAAATTACTTATGCTGAGAAGCTTCTGCGTTCCATGAATGAGCAGCTTACAAATGGAGTCGGTGTTTACACCGTTGATGGTAAAATGGTTGATAAACCATTCTTTGAAGAGGCACAAAGAATTATTGATTTGGCCAAAGCGAGTGGTGTTTACCACGGTGATATGTAAGAAGGGATAGAACTATGAAGAACGCAGTGAATCGGGATATTCCTGAAATATTGTTAGGAGAGGACAAAGACATTTATCAAGGCAAGTATTATATGGATGGCAGAATCTATAAAAAAGATGCCCCTCACTCTTGCCCAGTCGTTAAACCCATAGATAGTAAAGTTGTTGGATCAATTAAAGAAGTCTGTCAAAAGATTGGTGTTCGAGATGGAATGACAATCTCTTTTCACCACGCACTCCGAAATGGAGATTATGTCATGAGTACGGTAACGAAGGTATTGGTTGAGGAGCTTGGCGTTAGAGATTTAACGATTGCTGCAACCTCACTTGGTGATGCACAGGACCTAATTGCCGATTATATTGAAGCAGGCTATGTGACGGGGGTTCAAACATCAGGTATCCGTGGTAGGATTGGCGAAGTAATTTCTGCTGGAAAATTAAAAACACCCGCTATTATTCGAAGCCATGGAGGACGGCCACGTGCAATATCTACTGGAGACGTCCATATTGATATTGCTTTTATGGCAGCAGCTTCTTGCGATAAACAAGGTAACGCAAAGGGAACTGGTGGAAAAAATAATTTTGGTTCTATGGGTTATGCGATTGATGATTCTTATTATGCTGATTATACTGTTATTGTGACAGATACGCTTAATGATTACCCTAACATTCCTTGTACAGTTGATGCTACAAATGTTGATTATGTTGTACTTGTTGATGCTATTGGAAATAATAAAAAAATTGCGACCAAGGAAGCGCGTATGACTCAAGACCCTAGGGAACTGATGATGGCAGAAAATGTTGCTAATATTATTGCAGCAACTCCTTACTTTAAAGAGGGTTTCTCTTTCCAGACTGGTGCAGGTGGTCCCTCATTAGCTGTAAACCGCTTTTTAGAAAGCCATATGCGTCAAAAAAATGTTAAGATGGGCTTTGCTGTAGGTGGAATTAGTAATGCAATCTGTGACCTTCAAGATAAAGGTTTAGTTGGACATATTTTTGATGTTCAGAATTTTGATCTGCCAGCTGGGGAACATCTAGAAAAAAATTCAAAACACCATGAAATAAGTGTTAGTCAATATGCAAATCCTTTTAATAAGGGAGCGTTTGTTAACATGTTGGACTTTGTGGTTCTTTCAGCTTTAGAAATTGATACTGACTTCAATGTTAATGTCATTACAGGTTCTGACGGTATTTTAAGAGGAGCCCCTGGAGGGCATCCAGATACCGCAGCTGGAAGTAAGTGTTGTATTGTTGTTACCCCACTAACTAGGGGGAGAATGGCTACAGTTTGTGAAAAAGTTGTTACTGTAACAACACCAGGTGATTGTATTGATGTGTTAGTGACAGACTATGGCATCGCCGTTAACCCCTTGAGAGAAGATATCAAAAAGTGGCTTGATGAGGCAGGAATTGCTCACGTAGAGATTGACGCATTGAAAGAAAAAGCCTATAGTTTAGTCGGTCGACCAAGTAATCTCGAATGGGAAGATGAAATCGTTGCAATCGTCGAAGCACGCGATGGCACTTTACTTGATGTGGTAAAAAAGATTAAACCACTGATTTTAGATTAGTAAGAGATAAGAAGAAAGGCGACAGTTAGTATAACTCAGCACTAAAATGAAAATGAGATTGGAGTTTAAGTGATTCGTTTTGGAGTGACTTTGATGGTAGGATTAGTTGGAGGCCTACTTGCTAAAAAGCTAAGAATGCCTGGGCATTTTATGATTGGGAGTATGATAGCAGTGGCTATAGTGTCGATAATGACAGGGGAAATGGCTGTTTATCATCATATGAAGGTTTTAGCTCAAATCATTAGTGGAGCTTATATTGGACAGCAAATATCAAAAAGGGATCTCTTAAATTTACCTCAGTTAAGCAAAGCCATAGCTGGTCTGATGACCCTCTTTACTTTAAATATGTTTATCTTAGGCACAATTTTTATAACCTTTTTTCAGATGGATATGGTCACAGCTTACCTCTCGTGCTTACCTGGTGGAATTGTCGATGTTTCTCTAATGGCTATTGATATGGGAGCAAAACCCGATATCGTCGCCACCATGCAGTCAGTTCGTTTAGTTGGTATGTTGCTTATCTTACCCCTCTGGATCTCTTTTATCGTCAACCGCTTGGCGCCAGAGTTAAGACAAAAAAGGGCTGTCGCTTTAGAGCCAGCAAAAAAAGTCACAGACTCTCTGACCAGCAAGAATCAACTTGCAAATGATTTGCTGATTCTCTTAGTGTCAACCATTGCGGGCTTAGTTGGTAATGCTATAGGTATTCCGGTTGGAGCACTAATCTTTTCACTTCTAGCTTCTTCGGTTTTAAAAATCAAAAGAGCAACTATACAAATGACCCCAAATATCCGCTATTTTGCACAAATCATGGCCGGAGCTTTGATTGGGTCTAGTTTCACTCATAATAGTTTGCTAGCTATGCGTCACCTATTGATTCCAATTTTGTTAATGTTGACTAGTTATTTACTGATTAATGCTTTTTTTGGCTATCTTATGTTTAAAAGAAAAGTACTGGATCTTCAATCGGCTCTTTTTGCGTCATCACCAGCGGGAGCGACAGATATTTCTCTCTTAGCGGGTGAATTGGGAGGAGATATGGCTAAAATTGCTGGAATTCAGATTAGTCGGACCATGTATACAGTTATTGTTATGCCACTACTGATTAAAATAGTTTTTTATTTATTCAGCTAAATAACAGGATGCTTATAGGCATCCTGTTTTTGGCTTATAAAAGTTTTTCTAAGAAAGCAAAATAGAAGCTAAGGGCTAAAAGGTCGGCCGCCCCACCAGGGCTAAGGTTGCGTTCTACCATGCTTTGATTATATCTTTCTAAGTTAGATACCAAATGTTCAAAATGAGTTGCCTTTTTTAGAAGTATTTGGCTATCTGCTTGAACTTGGTACAGGTCTTCAATACTACCTCTGTGAATAAGATTGGCATCTTCAACAAAAGTCATGAGAAAGACTAATAATCGTAACTGCCGTTCTCGACTTGTCATTTCTCCCTTTGCAAGTTGTCGAAGGTAAGGCAGAGATTTTTTCCAGACACTAGGGTAGCCTTGACTGGCTTCGCCTCTTGGACCCTTAATTCCATAATGAAGATAGAGTTTTTCACCATAGGTTAATTCTGTTTTGCTCTGCAAATCTCCTAAATCTATTTCAATCAAATGACTGGTCATTGGGATAATAGCTTGACAAATAGCTTGGCTATCTGCTGCAGAAAAAGTAGCTTTTTCCAAGAGTTCTGGATGCTTGGCGAGATGGGCACCGGTAGAGCCTAGGAGTAAAGCAAAGGAAAAGTTGACACCCTTATGGGTATTGATACCATTAGTTGCTTGAAACATGGCTTTTTCTGCTAAAATTCCCTCTTGTCTAAGCAAGTTGAAGAGTTCTTGAGGTTTTTTTTGGTGGTGTTTATAGCCCAATTCAACGTAGCGTTGAAAATGGGGAGCAAGAGCTAGAGTAGAATCTAAGAAAGTGGTCAAGGTCATATCAGTATGAGAACCGTTATTTGCACTGTCAACTAATCCTGGCTTGGGTGTTAAGGTCACTTCATAGAGTAGTGCCTTAGTTGCTAATTGGCTAAAAATAGCTATTTTTTGCTGGCTAGTCATTAGTCTGTTCCATTTCTTGAATAATAAATTCTAAAGAATGGTTTAGATGTTCATGGGTAATCAAGGTAACCTGCTGATAGTCTTTATTCTTCATTCCTCGATAAATCATCCAGTGCTCATCTAATGCATTTCGACGACGTGCGTCAGAAGAAATGGAGATACGGCGAAAATAGAGTAAGTAAGTTTGTAATCTTGAAACAATTTCTTTTAAGCGTAGCATCTGACTCTTCTCATAGATAAGGTTATTAAAATCATTGAAATTTTGGAGTACTTTATCAATTTCATGATCTAATAAATAACCTTCACAGGTCTCTAAGAGCTGTTTCATTTCATCAAAATCTTCCTTAGTCATTTTATTCATAGCTGTAGTTGATGCTAAGGTATCTAATGATTTACGGATTTCGAAAATTTCATGAGCATCTTGTAGGCTGACGCCTTTGACGATAATCCCTCTGTTTGGAATATGTTCAACGAGCTTTTCTTCTTGAAGAACACTAAGAGCATAACGGATGGGTGTCCTGCTAATATTTAGTTCAGTAGAAAATTCTTTTTCATTAATGCGGGTTCCTGCAGGTATTTCTCTTAAAACAATGGTTTTTTTGAAGGCCTCATATAAAGCAATCTTAAGAGGAATATTTTTGGATAATTCTAAGTTTTTTTTGACTACATTGGTAACTGAATTCATAAGATCTCCTTCTTACTTTTCTTTTCATTATAACCAATTTATTTGAATAAATATAGACTCATTGGGATAAGCTAATTTGGAGCTAGTAATTAAAAACAGGTTATCCTTCAAGGAGAATAACCTGTTTATTGGAGGTAGCAACTCATTATTGAGGGATATAGATTGGCATATGCCCCATTAGAATAATGGTTAGGATAAAGATGATGAAAATCCCAAGTGCATATTTACCAGCCGTTCTTTGCCATTCTCCCATATCCAAGCCAGTCAGGCGAAGAAGAAGGTAAATGAAAGCAACAAGAGGGCTTAGTAAGTGGAAGGCTTGTCCCATGAGTGATGCTAGAGCCATTGACATGTTGTCAAACCCGTAACGAGCGCCAGCTTGAGCTAGGACTGGCATGATGCCATAGTAGAAACCATCATTTGATAAGAAGAAAGTACCTGGAGCAGATAAGAGGGCAATAATTAATCCCCAGAAACCAGCCAGTTGTTTAGGAATAATGGTTGTAAAGCTTTGCGCTAAAGCATTTGCCATACCTGATCCTTGGAAGAGTCCCATAAAAATCCCAGCAGCGAAAACGAGAATAACAACTTGCACGGCATCGCCAGCGTTATCACCAATACGTTTAGATTGGTCTTTTAGGTTAGGATAGTTCACCATGAGAGCTACAATTGTTCCAACTGCAAAGAGTAAAAGAGAAGGGACTTGAATGGCTGGAATAAATGATCCAGCGACTAACCATGTAATAAGAACGATAGTCATAATCCCATTGAAAAGGAATAAATCTGGACGACGGGTTGCTTCTTTTTCAGGATCAGAAATTTCTGTTAATTTTTTCATTTCTTGATCTGATAGATTTGTAATCCCTAAACGTTTACGTTCTTTCCGTCCCATGCTTGGAGCTACAATGAAGATAACGTAAAGTAGTGAAATAATCATTCCAGGTGCTAGGAAGGCTAAAATTTCAGAGCCGACATTAAGGACAGACATTGCACGCGCTGTTGGTCCTCCCCAAGGCAGTAGGTTCATGATAGTGTTTTGAAGAATAATCAATACACCTAGGTTCATGACTTTCATATTTAATTTTTGGTAGATTGGTAAGAAGGCTGAAACAACAATTAACGTTGTTGTTGTACCATCTCCATTCATTGAAACGGCCGCTGATACAATAGCTGTGGCCATTAAAACCTTCATTGGATCGCCTTTGGCAAAACGAATCATCTTTTCAGTTATTGGATCAAATAAGCCAGTGTCCAGCATGATTGAAAAGTAAAGGATTGCAAAGAGTAGCATAATCCCTGTTTTTGCTGTTTGGTTGATTCCATATAGAACCATTGGTCCAACTGCTGATAAATTGTTGGCAATTTTTGCATCACCAAGTGATTTTACAAATGCTGGATCTGCAGTAATATCAGTGACACCAGTGAAGAAAGCAATAATGGTAAAAATAAGGGGAACCATTACTAATGCTGATAGAGGTGACATTTTCTTGGACATAACCACGTACATGAAAATGGCAATCATGGCATAAGCCAAAATAGTGAGTAACATAAGCCTCTCCTTTATATAATTTATTTAGTTTACAAAATAGGGGTTACTTAATAATTATAATTTTCTAGACATTTCGATTAAAAAGTCTGTCATTGAGATAAGTGACAACCATAGTTTATATGAAAGCGGTTGAAAATGAAAGCGGTTTTTTAAGAAAAAACAATAAAAAAACAAAAACTTGAGAAAAAGTTCACATTTTCTTTATTTTCATTTCAATGATAATATCTGAAAATGAAAAAACACAAAAAAGCCAATCATAAATGCGTTTTCATTATATAATAGCATTAGCGTATAAAGTCTATAGACCACTGGTCTGTCATCATATCATAAGGAGATGAAAGGAGGAAATTAATGGGAATATTTCAGCGCCTGTTCGGTCGAAAAGGAATCACTTCAGGTAATAGTCATCAATCATCTACAATAGAAAGTCAAGAAAAAGATGACTGGGAATTACTACCTGGGTACATCCCTGCAGAATCTGATGATTCAACCCTAGTGAGCTTAATTGCAACTGCAATTGCTGCTGGAGATCAACCAAAAAGCCAGTTCAAGGTCAAGAAAATTTGGCAAAGGAACCCCGAGCTTTTAACGGTTTCTTTAATTGCAACCAGTATTGCTAGTATAGACAAACCGGATAAACAGTTTGTGGTTAAATCCGTTTATCGTAAAAAAAATGAAATTTTGGGAGAATAATAAGATGTTACGTAAATTTAAAATTACAATTGATGGGAAAGAATACATGGTAGAAATGGAAGAAATTGGAGGGGCAGTTACGCCAGCTCCAGTAGCTCCGGCCCCAAGCCCGGTAGCTCCAGTTGAGAATGCTACCCCAGTAGTGGAAGAAAGCGCTGCTCCAATAGCCAGTCCGGTAGCTCCTGCAAGTGCTGACGCGATGGCATCCCCTATGCCTGGTACTATTTTGAAAATTCTTGTCAATGTTGGAGACATTGTTTCTGAGAATCAGCCATTGATGATTCTGGAAGCCATGAAAATGGAAAATGAAATTGTTGCTAGTCAAGCAGGAACTGTCTCAGCTATTCATGTTTCTCCAGGACAAAGTGTTAATGCAGGTGATGGTTTGATCACTATCAATTAAGTTTGGAAAGAATTTAGAAAAGGAAGTGTCACGTGGAAATATTAATTCAAGGTTTAACCTCTATTACCATCCCACAAATTACGATGATGATCATCGGTGGGCTATTAATGTATTTAGGGATTAAAAAAGAATATGAACCAACTCTATTGGTTCCAATGGGACTGGGAACAATTTTAGTCAATTTTCCTGGTACAGGTGTCTTAACTCAAGTTGTTAATGGCGTACACCAAGAGGGTGTTTTTGATACTCTGTTTAATATTGGGATCGGGACAGAATTGTTCCCACTTCTAATCTTTATCGGAATTGGAGCTATGATTGATTTTGGTCCACTTCTTCAAAATCCATTTATGTTACTATTTGGAGCGGCAGCACAGTTCGGGATTTTCTTTGTTGTGGTTGTTGCAGTCATGGCAGGTTTTGATATTAAAGAAGCGGCATCAATTGGGATTATAGGTGCAGCAGATGGCCCTACTTCAATCTTTGTTGCCAATCAATTAGCACCTAAGCTATTAGGACCAATTACGGTTGCAGCTTATTCATATATGGCTTTGGTGCCGATCATTCAACCTTTTGCAATCAAATTAGTAACAACTAAAAAAGAACGTCAAATCCGTATGACCTATAAGGCAGAAAGTGTTTCGAAGCTAACAAAAATTTTATTCCCAATTGTTATTACTTTTGTAGCGGGTTTCATAGCTCCGATTTCATTACCCTTAGTTGGATTCCTGATGTTTGGTAATTTATTAAGGGAGTGTGGTGTTTTAGACCGTCTTTCAATGACCGCACAAAATGAGCTGGTAAACATTGTATCAATTCTTTTAGGATTAACAATCTCTGTTAAGATGCAGGCTGATCTTTTCTTGAATTTCCAAACATTAATGATTATTCTCTTTGGCTTAGTTGCCTTTATTATGGATTCCATCGGTGGTGTTGTGTTTGCAAAAATTTTAAATCTATTCCGCAAAAATAAAATTAATCCGATGATAGGTGCGGCTGGTATCTCAGCCTTTCCGATGTCAAGCCGTGTCATTCAAAAAATGGCAACTGATGAGGACCCACAGAATTTCATCCTAATGTATGCTGTCGGGGCTAACGTTTCTGGTCAAATTGCCTCTGTTATTGCGGGTGGTTTACTACTATCATTCTTTAGCTAAGAATAGATTGATAATTAGAAGAGGATAGATAATTATGAATATGGAACATTTAGTCATGGCATTTGAGCTTATGGCGCTAGGAATGGCAGGAGTATTTATCGTTTTAGGAATACTTTACGCCGTGGCAGAACTTCTGATTAAGTTATTGCCAGAAAAATAAATAAAGTTAAGACTTGCCTAACATCTACCAATCAGATGTCAGACATCAAGATAGAGAGGTATATTTATGGAAATTTCACAAACTGCAGTTGCAGGAAGTTTGGAATCAAGCGATATCATGATTACGGTTAGTCCAGCTACAAATGGCATTACGATTGATTTGGAAAGTAGTGTTGAGAAACAATTTGGCCGTCGCATTCGTCAGGTCATTGAAGAATCCTTAAAACATTTAGGTGTTGACAAAGCCTCTGTTCACGCTGTTGACAAAGGCGCCCTTGATTGCACGATTCAGGCTCGGACTCTTGTGGCTGTGCACCGTGCAGCAGGTATTGATCAATACAACTGGAAGGAGATTGACACATGGAACGTTTAAGAAGAACTATGATGTTTGTTCCAGGTGCAAACGCAGCTATGCTTAGAGATGCTCCGCTTTATGGAGCAGATTCAATTATGTTTGATCTGGAAGACTCGGTTTCATTAAAAGAAAAAGACACATCTAGAGCTTTGGTTCATTTTGCTTTAAAAACATTTGATTACAGTTCTGTGGAGACTGTTGTTCGTGTGAATGGTCTGGATACAGTTGGAGCTTTGGATATTGAAGCAGTTGTTGTAGCAGGTGTTAATGTGGTTCGCTTGCCTAAAACTGAAACTGCCCAAGATATTATCGATGTAGAAGCTGTTATTGAACGTGTTGAACGTGAAAATGGGATTGAAATTGGACGTACAAAAATGATGGCAGCTATTGAATCGGCAGAAGGAGTTCTTAATGCACGGGAGATTGCGAAAGCATCAAATCGACTGATTGGGATTGCCTTGGGAGCAGAAGATTACGTGACCAATATGAAAACACGACGTCACCCTGATGGTCAAGAGCTTTTCTTTGCTCGGAGTATGATATTGCACGCAGCACGCGCAGCTGGTATTGCAGCTATTGACACAGTGTATTCGGATGTGAATAATACTGAAGGCTTCCAAAATGAAGTTCGCATGATTAAACAACTTGGATTTGATGGAAAATCAGTTATCAATCCGCGTCAAATTCCTTTAGTGAATGAGATATATGCACCTACAGAAAAAGAAATTCAAGATGCCAAAGAAGTTATCTGGGCAATCCGCGAGGCAGAAAGTAAAGGTTCGGGTGTTATTTCTCTGAAAGGCAAAATGGTTGATAAACCAATTGTTGAACGTGCAGAACGTGTTATTATGCTTGCCAAAGCTGCTCGATTACTTACTGAGGAGGATATCTAATGGTTATCAATAAAGTTAAACGCGACATTCCTCAAGAATATGCTGACTTATATGGGGTATTTGAAGGTGAGTTAGCGCATATCCAAAATTACCAAGAAGCAAGTCGGACTATTCGACCAGTTAAACCAGAAGATAATAAAATGCTGGCAAGCATCCGTGAAGCTATTGAAAAAACTGGACTAAAAGATGGCATGACGATCTCTTTTCATCATCATTTCCGTGAAGGTGATTATGTCATGAACATGGTTTTAGAGGAAATTGCTAATCTAGGAATCAAAAATATATCAATTGCTCCAAGCTCAATTGCCAATATTCACGAGCCCTTGATTGAGCATATCAAAAATGGGGTAGTCACCAATATCACATCTTCTGGATTACGTGATAAAGTAGGTGCAGCTATTTCTTCAGGAATTATGGAAAATCCTGTCGTCATTCGTTCACATGGAGGTCGTGCGCGTGCTATTGCCTCAGGGGATATCCATATTGATGTTGCGTTCTTGGGGGCTCCAAGTTCAGATGCTTATGGAAATGCCAATGGGACCAAAGGTAAAGCAACCTGTGGGTCTTTGGGTTATGCTATGATTGACGCTAAGTATGCAGATCAGGTTGTTATTATTACAGATAGTTTAATGCCGTATCCAAACACGCCAATTTCAATACCTCAAACTGATGTAGACTATGTCGTTGTCGTTGATGCTATTGGTGACCCAGCAGGTATCGCCAAAGGAGCAACGCGCTTCACGAAAAATCCTAAAGAGTTGCTCATTGCTGAGTATGCTTCAAAAGTTATCACCAATTCCCCTTATTATAAAGAAGGTTTTTCTTTCCAAACGGGAACAGGCGGAGCTTCATTAGCAGTTACTCGCTATATGAGAGAACAGATGCTTAAAGATGGTGTCACAGCCAGCTTTGCTTTAGGCGGCATTACGAATGCCATGGTTGAACTTCTACAAGAAGGCTTAGTTGAAAAAATTATCGATGTTCAGGACTTTGACCATCCATCAGCTATTTCTTTAGATAAAAATAGTCAACATTATGAAATTGATGCTAATATGTATGCCTCACCATTGAGCAAAGGTTCAGTTATTAACCAGCTAGATACTTGTATCTTATCAGCTTTAGAAGTTGACACTGATTTTAATGTTAATGTTATGACTGGTTCAGATGGAGTTATTCGCGGCGCTTCGGGTGGTCATTGTGATACCGCATTTGCTGCGAAAATGAGCTTAGTGATTTCACCACTGGTGCGTGGTCGCATTCCAACCTTTGTAGACCAAGTTAACACGGTCATCACTCCCGGAACAAGTGTTGATGTCATTGTTACTGAGATTGGCATAGCTATTAATCCCAATAGACCTGATTTAATAGAACATTTTAAAGATTTAAAAGTACCACAATTGACAATTCAAGAGTTGAAAGACAAAGCTTATGCCATCGTTGGTCAACCTGATGCTATCCAATATGGAGATAAAGTAGTTGCCTTAATTGAATATCGTGATGGAAGTTTGATTGATGTTGTCCATAATGTCTAATGATGATTTATTTGCTGGTGAAAAAATAAGTTTGGAAGAGATGATGGAAGCTAGAGAGCAACGAAGTTTCCAACATTTCTCTTTATTAAAAGAAAATACCGACACTAATCTCCTATCGGTAACAATGAATATTCCAGGACCAATAAAAACATCACCGCAACTATTAGCATTATTTGAAGAGATGATAGCCGTCGTTCAGGCAAAATTAGCTGACCAAGACATTTCCTATGACATGTATCTCCCTTTAAAAACAGGAGCTGAGTACTATCTTTTAACTAATTTATCAGCAACTTCTCTGAAAGAAAGAATGATTGCTCTTGAAACGGAAAACCCTTTAGGGAGGCTATTTGATCTTGATGTGCTTACCTTAGCAGATGGACATTTGCAGTCTATTAGCCGCCAAGATCTTGGTCTACCAACTAGAAGATGCTATGTCTGCTCGGAGGATGCTAAAGTATGTGGACGTTCTCGTAAACACAGCATAGAAGACATGCAGAAAGCTATTCAGCAAATCATCGCTTCAACAATTAGTCACACTAAGGAGGAATAAAATGACAAAAGTCCGTATTACGGAAACAGTTCTTAGAGATGGACAACAAAGTCAAATTGCAACACGTATGACAACAGAACAAATGCTACCGATCTTAGAAAACTTAGACAATGCTGGCTATCATGCCTTGGAGGTCTGGGGAGGTGCAACTTTTGACTCATGTCTTCGATTTTTAGATGAAGATCCTTGGGAGCGTCTACGTACCATCCGTAAGGCAGTCAAGAAAACGAAATTACAAATGCTATTACGTGGTCAAAATTTGTTAGGTTATCGCAATTACGCCGATGATGTTGTCAGATCCTTTGTCCAAAAATCGATTGAAAATGGGATTGACATTATTCGGATTTTCGATGCTTTAAACGATCCTAGGAATTTGCAAACAGCTGTAGCGTCTACCAAGGAATTTGGAGGACATGCGCAGGTTGCAATTTCTTATACTACAAGTCCTGTTCACACTGTCGACTACTTTGTTAAATTGGCAGAAGAGTATGCGCAAATGGGTGCAGACTCGATATGTATCAAAGATATGGCTGGAGTCCTTACCCCGCAAACAGGTTACGATTTGGTCAAAGGTATTAAGGCAGTAGTGGATTTACCACTTGAAATCCACACTCATGCAACCAGTGGTATTTCAGAAATGACTTATCTCAAGGTTGCAGAAGCTGGTGCTGATATTATTGATACAGCGGTATCTTCATTTGCTGGTGGGACAAGCCAACCCGCAACCGAATCAGTGGTTATGGGCCTTGAAGATCTAGGTTTTGAAACAGGTATTAACTTAAAAGAGGTTGAAAAAGTAGCTGCGCATCTTAACACAGTGCGTGATCATTTCCGTGCGGAGGGGCTGCTGAATCCAAAAGTAAAAGATATAGAACCTAAAACCCTGATTTATCAAGTACCAGGTGGGATGCTATCTAACCTATTAAGCCAGTTAACAGAACAAGGCTTAGCTGATAAATATGAGGACGTTTTAGCAGAAGTACCTCGGGTCCGAGCAGACTTGGGTTATCCACCATTGGTAACGCCATTATCACAAATGGTGGGAACTCAGGCTTTGATGAATGTCATTTCAGGGGAACGATTTAAAGTTGTTCCAAATGAGATTAAAGATTACGTTCGTGGCCTTTATGGAAGGCCGCCAGCACCTCTAGCAGCAGGCATTAAGGAAAAAATTATTGGTGATGAAGAAGTTATCACTATCCGGCCTGCAGACCTCATTGAGCCTCAACTTCCAAGCTTACGCGAGGACATTGCACAGTATGCTAAAAGTGAGGAAGACGTTCTCAGTTATGCTTCATTCCCTAAACAAGCTCAAGATTTCTTAGGTCGAAGAGAAGATCCTTTCTATGATGTTCCGATTCAAGAAGTGTCTGTTAGTATTGATTTAAGCTAAAAAAACATTAAGTGATCTTAGATCACTTAATGTTTTTTGTTAGCTTAAATGTGCTATTATCTTTTCTAACTTAAGGACACTTTGCTCTATGTGGGTATTTTCTTTATTTTCATCAAACAAGTCTTTCAAGAAATTAAGACGAAAAGCCATTCTTTCTTTTAGCAAAGCACGATAATTAGCATTATTTTCATCAATCGTAAACTTATCCAGTTGTAAGTAAGAAAAATCAGGAACTTTTTCAAAGCTTTTAAAGTTTGCAGTTTGATCAACAATAGCCTCAATGCAGGATAAAGTCGTTTGCTTATCAATAGTTTGGTTTAAGAAGTCACCGGTATTGATAATGTAACAATCAACACCTGAAGTAAAGAGTTGATAAAATTTTTCAAAATCTTCTTGTAAGGAATAGATACGAAAAGGGTTAGCATAAGGTTCAATAACTAAAGTTCCCAAATCACCCGTTGCATTTTCAGCATTGGAGCGCTTAGTCATCAGTGTGCAACCTAAAGCAGTAGCCATAATAGGATTAGAAACTCTCACTAAAGGTGGTAGAGAATCGTCTTTCATTATCCAAAAGATAGCTGAAATGGGGTCATGAATACAATCTACTCGGTCCGGTGTTGCAAAGCGGGATTTAACAGTCCGACCATTTCCATTGCGGATATCTTCAGTGACTAGCGCTTTATTGCCATCAGAATCCAACGTAACGCCACAATTTTGAACAGTTAAGAAGTAGTTTTGTTCAGTGTGCCCTGCTGGATAGTCACTTGTTTTATCAAAGTAAGCTGGCTCTAAGGCGACAGAAGAACCGTCTTTCGTTGAAATAATAAAGGCATCATCATGAAGCACTTGAATGGGGTATTTACCATTGTGTTTAGCGTGTGTCAAGGTTGATTTTCCAGAGCCAGATAGACCAAAGAAGGAAGCAACATAAGTTTCTCTGCCATTTTTGAATTCTTTTAGGCCACCGTGGCAAGCTACATAATCATGTCGCGCAGCAATTGCCCATGCTAGAGTCAGTGTTGCTTTTTTAATTTCACCAAAATAATTCAAACCTAAGATAGCTGCCACATTGTGGTCTTTATCAAAGTAGGCTAAACCTTGGGGATAGTCAGGGTGAGACCAATCAGGGTTGAAATAAATGTAAATATCATTTTCTTCTAAAGCTTGAGATTTTTTAAGGAGTTCTTGATAATGGTCATTTAAAATTTGAAAATTTAGTAACCAAGAATACAGATTGTTACTTTCATTTTCGGGCATCATAATATGTGCTTTAACCATAAATTGTTGATCCAAACCTACCACAGCTTGCCCTGAAATAAAAGGTTTAAAACCACTTTGATAAAGAACTTCTCTTAAAATGGCTGCAATTTGGCAATCTTCTTTGGGATTTTCTCCAGAAAGTCGTCTAGCTTTTGCGGTTCTACCAACGATAGCCCCACTGTTAGCTAACAGTACTTTAGCGTCCGTTGGTAAGCCTAAATCATGGGGATGCGAAACAGTTTGGTCTAAAACGATTGTATTTGGCGCATTGAAAGCTAAATTGTAGGCTTCCTCTAAACTCTTAATCATCTTTACATTATTACCATAAAAAGCTGTTTCAATTAATGCTTTGGTTTCTGAGAAATGAGAATTATCTTTTCGAATGCTCTCTTTTGGGAAACAATTGATGGTGGCCATAGACTTTCTCCTTTGCTTTTGTTACCCCCATTCTATCAAATGAAAAGGCTTACAACAAGTCAAGTGAAGATTTGGAACAGTTTTGGAACACTTTTAGTTTTTTATGCTAGGGAATGAAAAACTAGTGAGAACAAAGATGTGAAACTCATTAGGGCTAAAACTAACATCTCATTATTGTGGTATTTAAACACATAGATTAGTATAAAAAAAGACAAACCAGTATTCAGAGTTTGTCTTTGAATGAAGATTAGTTACATAACTAGGACTGGTAACTAGTCTTCAGTGGTTTTTTTATTCTGTTCTTCTAGTAAATGTTTTCCCAAGTGAATCCATTCTTCCATAAGTTTAGGGTCTAAATGTTCTGAGATGTATGAAATATCATTGTTATTGACCTGACTATAATGATAGTTCCCTTCATTGACCAAGTCAATGTAGACTAGAGTGTTGATATCAACCTGAAAAAGATCAGCGACCTTGAGAAGTATATCTTGCTTTGGGGTATATTTGCCATTTTCCCATTCACTAATAGTCGAAGCACTTTTGCGTCCAATTTTATGGGCAAGCTCTAGTTGCTCCATCTTTTTTTCTAATCTGAGATATTTTAAATTGCTTGGGAAATAAGACTTTTGTGTTGGCATAAAGCAGACTCCTTTGTCAGATTATATCTACTATCTTACCATAAATGGCAGTTTTTCAAAATATTTTTTAAAAACTTGCCTAAAAGTACAGGAAAAACTTGACTTCATAAAAACCGAAGTTTATAATGTTGTTATCATAAAGGTTTAATTAAAAATATTTTTGGAGGTGCTAAGTGTCTAAATTAACTTTGAGAGAAATTAGACGTTCTCGTAACTTTACACAAGAAGAGCTTGCTAGCCAGACAGGGATTTCTATTCGGACAATTGCTAGATATGAAAAAGATGTATCTATGTTAAGGCGAGCAAAATACGAAAAATTATGCTTAATAGCAGAGATACTATCGGTTTCGGTTGATGATATTTTTTTGGGTGACGATTCGGTTTTTATGAAATGAAATTGCTTTTCTATATAAAATAAAAAAGACAAACCTCGGCTATGAAGTTTGTCTTTTTATATCTGTTATTGGCAATTGTTGCTTATAATAGATAGTACTACTATCTGACTAACTTTTCAATTGAAAACCAGCACTTATAAGGCTTTATTTGCCACTAAGAGGGTGATTAAACTTTCTTTCCAAGCTAAAATAGCATCTAAATGTAATGCGAAATCAAAATCTTTGAGGTTAATTTGGACATTATACTGACCATTCTTATAACGTACCATTAAAGGTATGTTATCTAAGCTTTCTCCAAAATACCAGTAAAAATCATCCTCTTGGGAAAATTTGCTTAAATCTTTTTTAATAACGATTTGCAACTGTTCTAGCCAGTCAGTTTGATGGTTGAAAATTGAGCCATAATTATGTTCTTGAAAGGTATCGGCCTGGTACCAAAAGTGATGGCTATTTCCATAGTTTTCTTGTGCAAATGATTTCATTTTTTCTCCTTAAGGGGCATCAGTTTGCCTTATTAACTAGGCTTCAACAGGAAATTCCACAGAGGATTGTTCACAGTCAACCACTATTTGATAATCACTGTCATCTCTAACGGTATGTTCGAAATCAGTGGTGTATAGAAGCAAATGGAGCTTATCTCCTGCTTTAAAGCGATATATACTTGGCTGTAAATGGAAATCCAAAGTCATCCATTGGTCTGGTAAAACATCTTCAACTGTAAGCAAGTCATGACGATTTTGTAAATTGATTACCCCTTTTGTGACTACGCGATAGTCACTAGCAGTAAATGGTAGTTCTTTTAGATCCTCACGTGCAAAATTTTGCCCATTGTCAATAGAAGCTAGCTCAACCACACTCGGTGTATCACCGAAGCGTTTCTTAGTTCCCTTATCTAATAGCTGAGCAGAAAGAAGGCCTTTATTAATAGAAGATTTGACACGCAGATGTAAGCATGTTCTTCCGTTAAGGTGAACGTCTCGATCAAGTACGATCTCTAGCGTAAGGGCATTTGCCTTGCCAGAGAATAACTCTTTTTTAAAGATTTTAAAGTCTTTACAATAGCTGGTAAAAACATCATCAGAATAACGGTTACTAATGGTTTGTTGGCCATGTCCGATTGTAAAAGTATGGGTATTTGATGCCCCGAATTGTTCAAGTGTTTGCCATGATTGAATCTGCTGGTTGTCTTGCCAGATGAGACTTGGTAAGTGATAATGGTTAGCTTGAGCCAAGAGTTTTTTGCTTAAAAGAGCATTCATCGATTCTCTGAAATCAATAGATTGCCAATTATGCATATAAACATGTTGACCATGATGTAAAAAGGCGTGTTTTGCAACCGATTCAGGCAGGGCGTTGAAGATGTGGTAAAGATGGCTTGGTTTAACATTCCAGTCTTGTAAACCATGGGTAAAGACTACTTCACATGTCACGTTTTTAGCATGGGGAAGGTAGTTTCGATCATGCCAAAATTGATTATAATCGCCACTTGCACGGTCTAGCGCTTCAGTTTGCTGTTTTAATTGTGCACGATACTTCTCTTTTTGTCTTAGGTAATCTCCCGCTAGAAGTGAGCGAGAATAGGTCAACTCGGTTAAAACATCTAGATCTTCGCCTGGATAACCGCCAGGGCTACAGATGAGGCCATTTTCACGGTAGTAGTCATACCACGAAGAAATAGCGGCTTCTGCGATGATAACTTCTAGACCATCAACAGCTGTTGTGGCTAAGCCTGTTGACATGGTTCCTAAGTAAGATTTACCTGTGGTTGCGACCTTACCATTTGCCCAGTTGGCTTCCACAAGAGCTTCGCGTTTGTGGCTAGTATAGGCTATTGCTCGGCCATTTAGCCAATCAATAACAGCTTTAAAACTTTCGATTTGTAGATAATCCCCTGAGGTCATGAAGCCGTCTGAACCTGCTGTCCCCACTCCTGATACATAGATATTAGCAAAACCACGAGCTAGGAAGTAGTCGTTTAGGCTATAGGAATCAATGAAAGAGAAGTGCTCAGTAGCTTGACTTTTAGGAAGAGTTGGATATTCCTCTTTTTTTGTTTGAATGTTTCGAGTCTCTACCTCGATTCTATGAGCTTTTTTGAGCATAAGCTCAGTTTCCATTCGATGTAATTTGTTATCATTAGCCACTTCATTGACACCTTGATGGTAAGGGCTAGGTGTCATCATACTTGGAATTTTATGTTGTGTTCTTGGTCTCAAAATATTAACTTTAATCAAGTCCTTATAACCATCACAGTCTGTGTCAACAGGAGCTTCCACATAGACGATTTCTTTTATCAGATTGTTAGTATCAAAGGTAGCCAATGATTTACCATTAAAGAAATGATAGTCGTTATCTTGAGGGATAATGCCTTTACTTACTAAATCATCAAATAAAGTCATTCCCAATTTGTTACGACAAGCGAGCAAATGGTGAAGACTCAGTAAGAATTCTGTTTCATTATAGGCCACTGGGAAGCTAATTTCTTTTGCAAAGCGGTCACTATCTTGAAAATCAAAAAAAGGAACAAATCCGAGCAATTGCAAGGCTACAAGTTGAAAGATTGCTTCTGACAAAGGTTGATCAGATTGAAAGAAACTTGCCAAATCAGTATCTTGGTCGGAAATCATATTGGCTAATTGATAATCTTTATCAGTTATGAGGAAAAAGTAGTGTTCTAAAAAAACTTTCAATAGGGATTTCGGGTCTTGCTGATCCTTGAAGACAAAACCCAAAGTTTCAAGATCTTTTTTGGCTTCTAAGTATTGTGGTTTAATATAGGAAAATTGATTATATCTCATTTTTGTAACTATTCTTTCTAATAAGTAAACGTTTTAATTTTTTTCTACAGCTTTACATTGTCTATTATACTTGATAAAATGGTACTTGTCTAAACTATTAAACACTTGGAGGAAGTATAAACAAATGGATGTTACATGGACTGTGAAGTACGTCACAGAATTTCTTGCAACGGCTTTACTTTTGATTTTAGGTAATGGAGCAGTTGCAAATGTTGACTTAAAAGGAACTAAAGGCAATAATTCAGGTTGGGTTATCATTGCCCTAGGATATGGTTTTGGGGTTATGATGCCAGCTTTAATGTTTGGTAACGTTTCAGGAAACCACATCAATCCCGCCTTTACTTTAGGACTTGCAGTATCAGGGCTATTCCCTTGGGCGCATGTTCTTCCTTATATCGTTGCACAAATGTTGGGTGCTATGTTTGGTCAACTTGTCGTTGTCGGAGTCTATGGTCCTTACTTCCGTAAAACAGAAAATCCAAACCCAATCTTGGGCTCTTTCTCAACTATTTCAGCCCTCGATGATGGAACAAAAGCTAGCCAAAAAGCTGCTATTATTAATGGCTTTGCTAATGAGTTTGCTGGATCATTTGTGCTTTTCTTTGGAGCTTTAGCATTAACCAAGAACTTTTTTGGCTCAGAATTAGTTGGTAAACTGGTTGCGGCAGGTTATGATAAAACAGTTGCTGAAACACAAGTTGCTCCTTACACTTCAGGTAGCTTAGCGGTAGCCCATTTAGGGATTGGTTTCCTTGTAATGACGCTTGTGGCTTCCCTAGGCGGACCCACTGGTCCAGGTTTAAACCCTGCTCGTGACCTTGGACCTCGTATCGTTCACCATTTCTTGCCTAAATCAGTACTTGGACAAGCTAAAGGTGATTCAAAATGGTGGTATGCGTGGGTACCTGTACTTAGCCCAATTATAGCCGCTGTTCTAGCAGTTGCAATCTTTAAACTACTTTATATCAAATAATAAAAAAACCTCCCTATTTGACAGTCTTACTTCAGATAAGGAGGTTTTTTATTGTGATGTGTACTATCTGGATTCGGTTTTTTTAGACATTGAAGATCGGATGAGCATGATTCCGGTAGCTATAACAATAAGAACAACAACTTTCTTGAGTGCATCTAGATGTAAATTCGTTAGGAAAAAGACAGCTAGAAAAACGCCAATAATACCACCACTGACAATACCTGCAAAGCCTTCCCAAGAAACACGATTATCTTTTATAAATTGATGGCTAGAGGCGGACATAATCATCGCGGCATCCAACATCATCACCGGCATGGCTACGGCGGGGCTTAAACCCATTAAGCTGAAGAAGATGAGTTCAGGGGCATAATTGCCTAACCCCATAGTCATCAAAATACCAATAATGAAATTAAAGCAGATACCTAAAACAAGCCAGATACCATGCAAGCCATGCATAGAATGGACAATGTTGTCACCGGGATTAGAAATCATTCGGAAAACCATAATACCAGCCGCTATTACCAATAGTACTCCTAAAATAAATTGAACTGTGGGAGTATGCCAGTTTTTTGTAATACGGCTTCCCCAAAAAGCTCCTAAAAAGGCTGCTGCAGCCATTGAAACAAGGGTGATAACTTCTACCTTAACTACAAAGATAAAGCAGAGTGACTGAAATAAAACAGGGATAACGTGTGCTGCAGTCATAGTTCCAGGTAGTTTACTATCATCCTTAACCAATTTTGTTGCTTTAAAAAAAGTTGTAGTTGTGGCAAAAGAGCCAATTCCTAATGTGTCTAAAGCATCTGTGACGAGCCCAATCCAAAATCCAGTTAAAAAACGTTTGAAGGGATTAATCTTGTTCTGACGAAAGTGACGTATTAAAGTTATTAAAATAAAAAGCATTGCTAGAATGAGCAACACTTGGATTAAGTGTAAGATTAAATGTTCATGCATAGATAATAGTCTACCTAAAAAAAGGGTTTAGGTCAATGTTATTGCAGGTTAGCACATAATTTCTTGTCAAAAAAATCTTTTTCGTCTATAATAACAGAGGATTAGGAGGAAGACATGTCTATATTAGAAAATTCAGTCTTTTTAACACCTGTTTTGCGGGTTAATAATCGTCAATTAAATATCGATTTTTACCAGCAAAACCTAGGTTTGAAATTAGTTTCAGAGGAAAATGCTATTGCTATTTTTACTTCCTTTGGATCAGGTAATGAACGTTTTGTCATTGAAGAGTCACCTTCTGTTAGAACACGTGCTGTTGAGGGCCCTAAAAAAGTTAACACTATTGTCATAAAAACCAGTGATGCCAAAGCTATTGAGCAACTTTTGGCACATGGTGCAGCTGCGGATAGACTTTTCATTGGTCGTAATGGATATGCCTTTGAAGTTTTATCGCCAGAAGGTGACCGATTCTTATTACATGCTGAGGATGATATCAGACAATTAGAGGTCACTGACTTACCAGAATTGGTAGCAGAGGAAGGTTTTCTAGGGTTAACTGATTTTACCTTTGAAACAGTTATTCTTAATGTCCTAGAAGAGCAAGTGTCGCGTTCTTTTTACCAAGATATTTTTGAAGGGGATTTCCCAATAACGATGGATTTTGTTGAAAAAGAAGGTCCAGACCTAGCTATTGAGCCACATATAACGTGGGATTTAGAGATTTTAGAAGTGAAAGTACCAAATGACTACGACTTAGCGACCTTAAAGCTTTCTTTAGAAGAAAAGAATGTGAGTGTCTATTTGGATCCTAAGGAAAAGATATTAGTGGTTTCCGACCCAAGCCTTATTGAGATCTGGTTTACTAAATGATGTCAAAAGTTACCGATTTTATTCAAAAGCAGATTTCTAAAGGGCTATACCCAGGAGCGAGTTTAGCTCTTTTTCAGCACGGGAAATGGCAAGAGTATTATTTGGGAACTATTGATGGCACAGAACCTGTTAGAGCCAATTTAGCTTACGATTTAGCGAGTGTTTCCAAGGTAGTGGGTGTTGGGACTTTATCTATTTTTTTGGTTAATAGCGGAGCTTTAGAGCTGGATAGACCATTGCAGTTTTACTACCCCGATTTTAGCAGTAATGAGGTTACTGTGCGGCAGCTTTTAACTCATACTAGCGGTTTAGACCCCTATATCCCAAACAGGAATCACCTTGATGTAGCACAGCTTAGAGAGGCACTTAACCACTTAAAAGTGACGAGTGATAAAACATTTCGCTACACTGACGTCAATTTTCTCTTACTAGGCTTTATGTTGGAGAAATTACTAGATAAGCCTTTAGATCAACTTTTTTTTAATTACATTTTTAAGCCCTTTGGTATGTCTGAAACGAGCTTTGGTCCAAGAGTTGGTGCAGTACCGACTGTAAAAGGGATAAATGACGGTATTGTCCATGATCCTAAGGCTAAGGTGTTGGGAAAACATGCTGGGTCAGCTGGACTTTTTTCTACCCTTAAAGATATGGAGATCTTTCTTGAACATTACATGCAAGATGACTTTTCAGCTAGGCTTTTCCAAAATTATAGTAATCAGAAAAAAGAACGATCTTTAGCTTGGCGCTTGGATAAAGGTTATCTAGATCATACAGGTTATACTGGAACTTTTATCATGTATAACCAAAATCAAGAAGCAGCTATTTTTCTCACTAACCGTACCTATGACAGAGATGAGAGAGCAAAATGGATTAAAGAGCGTGATGCCTTAATGGCTGTTATAAGGCAAGCGTTTGAAGAGAATCGTTGGACGAAGATTCTTAATTAATAGGAAAGTATAAAACTCCTCAATAAGATGAGGAGTTTTTTGAATATTTGATAGACAGGTCATGTCTAGAGTTTTTTTAAATAGTTTTTTCCATAGTAATGTGTTTAATACCCGCCTCTTCAAAAATAGCACCGATTGGTGAAAATCCAAGCTTTTCATAAAAAGGTTGGGCCGATAACTGTGCATGCAAAACAATTTTTTCAAAACCTTGAATATGAGCATAGTCTATCACATAAGTCATCAAGGTTTGTCCAATCTGTTCTCCACGAAAGTCACACAAAACGGCCATGCGTTGTAAGGTAACGGTGCTATCCTTTTTACTTGGCAGGATACGACAAGTTGCACATGGTCTGCCATCATCGTGATATACTGTAAAGTGAAGACAATGCGCTTCATCTTTATCAATCTCAAGTGATGCGGGTACCTTTTGTTCATCAACGAATACTGTCTGACGGATTTTAACAGCATCAATGTACGTTTTTGATAAGGTATTTCGGGTTTGTTTGATAATCATAAAACTATTTTAACTAAAAAAGAAGCAATGTCAATAGACATTGTTTCTTTTTAGAAAAAATTATTTTCCTGAGATAGCTTCAGCAGCATCATCCATTGAGAGAACTTCATGGAAGACACGTTGTGTCAATTCTTGTTTTTGTTCAGGTGTGAGGTATTTAGTATTGACACAATATCCTGAGATACGAACGATAACATCTTCACCTGCCATAATCTTATCGTAAACATCATTAAGATCCATGACATTCAAATTGACATGTTGGCCACCGTTTTCGAAATACCCATCAAGAACAGTAACTAAGTTATCAACTTGTTCATCGAATGTTTTACCTAAGGCACGTGGTGACACTTGAGTAGTCAATGAGATACCATCGTTAGCATGAGAGAATTCTAATTTAGCAAGTGAGTTAAGGTTTTGCAACCAACCACCTTTTGCTTTGTTAGATGGGTTAGCACCTGGTGAGAAGAACTCAACTTTACTTGTATTCACAGTACCATCTTCGTTCAAGAAAACACCACGGTGGACTGGGGAGTTACCAGTTTGTTTTGAATAAGCAACGTTTGAAGTGATTGTAAGAAGAGAAACAGAAGCTTCAGCATTCTTATAAAGTTTGTGGCTAGCTAGACGAGTATGGTAAGCTTCCATCAACCATTTAGCAATATCATCTACACGGTCATCGTCTTCACCATAACGAGGGAAATCACCGATAACTTCGTAGTCGTAGATGTAACCATTTTCGTCGCGTATTGTTTTAACAGTTGCATATTTAATTGCTGATAGTGTATCAACGGTATTAGCGAACCCACAGATACCAAATCCCATATTAGCGCGTTGGTGACTAGGTAAGAAAGCCATTTGAACTGCCTCATAGTTGTATTTATCAGTCATGTAGTGAATGATATTAAGGGCATCTACATAGGTGTCTGTCAACCAGTCAAGAGATTTTTCAAAGTTAGCCATAACTTCATCATAGTTTAGGATTTCTGATGTGATTGGTTCAACAACGTTAAATACTTTGTAGTCTCTATGAACATCATCGTAACCACCGTTAAGACCAGTAAGGAGGGCTTTAAGCACGTTTACGCGAGCACCAAAGTACTGGATATTGTGACGTTTGTCTTCATTTTCAGGGTCAAGTGGTGATACACAACATGAAATACATGACATTTCGCCGTAACCTTCTTTTGCCATTGTTGTTACACCTTCATATTGGATAGAAGAATGTTTGTGGCTCATTTTCATACAGTAGCGACGGAATGATTCTGGCAACTTGTCAGTCCAAAGAACAGTCAAGTTTGGCTCTGGAGAGTTACCGATATTGTCAAGAGTGTTCAAGAAACGGTAGTCCATCTTAGTAACACGGTGACGACCATCGTTACCCATACCGGCCATTGAAGTTGTAATGAATGTTGGGTCACCTGAGTAAAGAGCGTCATAAGCTTTAGTACGAGCAAATTTTACTGTACGTAGTTTAAGAACAAAGTCATCAACAAATTCTTGAATTTCTGATTCGGTAAATGTTCCACGAGCAAGGTCACGTTCTGCGAAGATATCAAGGACAATTGGCACACGTCCAAGGGAAGTTGCAGCACCATTGATAACACGGCAGACAGCCATGAACGCAATATTTACCCATTGAATAGCTTCTTTAACATTTTCTGCGGGGCGGCGAACGTCAACACCATAAAGGTCCCCAAGTTTAGCGACTTCACCAAGTGCTTGGTATTGTAGGTTAATTTCTTCACGTAGACGGATTGATTCTTCATCAATTTCAGTAATAGCGTTCCAGTCATTTACTTTTTCTTGCATTAAGTAATCTGCACCATATAGAGCAAGACGAGCATAAACACCGATAATACGTCCACGAGAGTATGCGTCTGGCAAACCAGTTACGGTATGAGCATGGCGCGCACGACGGATATTTGAAGTGTAGGCGCGGAAGATACCATCATTTACGGTAGTAACGTATTTAGTAAAGATTTCATGAACTGCTGGGTCTGGTTCATAGCCGTTCTCTTTAAGAGTGGTTTCCGCCATACGGATACCACCTTTTGGCATGAAGTTCAGTTTGAACAATTCATCATTTTGGATACCATAAATCAATTCGTTCTCTTTATCGATAAAACCAGCTGGGATTTCGGCGATTGAAGAAGGACGTGTGTCAAACGGGAAGCGAGTTGCTTCGTATTCTGCTTTTGTATCTTCAATAATTTTCTTGATTTTTAATGAACGTTCAGTAACGCCAGCAAGGAATGATTCATCGCCATCATAAGGCGTGTAGTTTGCTTGAACAAATCTCGAAACACTTGCTTTTTCTTTCCAATCTGTCCCCTTAAAGCCTTCCCAAGCTTTTTCAAAAACATCTGTGTTTGTTTTTACAGTTGCCATAAGTTTCTCCTTTAATATTCTAGTAACAAAAGGTTCTGTTACACCTACATAATCAGTTTAACACAAAGGAAACGTTTTCCCAAGCATATTTCTTGACAAATTATTTTTTCTTTTATAATACAGTTTGAGAAAACAGTAACAATCTGTATCACTGCTATTTCTTTGTCTTTCTAAAAATTTAAAGTTATAATGATTGCAGGAGGATTTTATGCTTATATTTCCGCTCCTTAACGACACATCTCGTAAAATTATCCATATTGATATGGATGCTTTTTTTGCTGCAGTGGAAATACGTGACAATCCAGACCTAAAAGGGAAACCCGTAGTTATTGCTAAAGATCCTCGGGAAACTGGGGGAAGAGGTGTAGTGTCGACCTGTAATTATGAGGCTAGAACCTTTGGGGTTCATTCAGCAATGAGCTCGAAAGAAGCTTATGAGCGTTGCCCTCAAGCTATATTTATCTCGGGAAATTATGATAAATATAGAGAGGTAGGCCTAAAAATTCGGCAGATTTTTAAGCGCTACACTGATTTAGTAGAACCTATGTCGATTGACGAGGCCTATCTTGATGTTACTGAAAATAAATTAGGATTGACTTCGGCTGTCAAAATAGCCAAGCTAATCCAGTATGATATTTGGAAGGAATTACATCTGACTTGTTCAGCAGGTATATCTTATAATAAGTTCCTAGCAAAATTAGCTAGTGACTTTGAGAAACCTCATGGTTTAACTCTTATTCTACCAGATCAAGCGCAGCCATTTCTTGAAAAGCTTCCAATCGAAAAATTCCACGGAGTGGGAATAAAGTCTGTAGAAAAGCTGCATGAGATGGGTGTCTATAATGGAAAAGATTTATTGGGGTTATCAGAAATGACTTTGATTGACCACTTTGGTCGCTTTGGATTTGATCTTTATCGGAAGGCGCGTGGGATTAGTTATTCACCTGTGAAGGCTAATCGTATTCGAAAATCAATTGGCAGTGAGCGGACCTATAGTAAGCTATTGTATGCGGAGGCAGATGTAAAAGCGGAAATTACCAAACATGCTCAGCGTGTTGTTACTACCTTGAGTAATAGTAATAAACGGGGGAAAATTGTTATTCTCAAGGTTCGCTATGCAGATTTCACAACTTTGACGAAGCGTGTTAGTTTAGATCGGGCCACCCGCGATTTAGAAGTAATAAGCCAAACAGCAAATGAAATTTATGACAGCATAGAAGAGTCGGAATTAGGAATCCGACTACTGGGAGTCACTATAACCCAGTTAGAGGAAAAGAATGACGAGATATTACTAGAATTATAAAAAAGCTTAGGATTATTCCCTAAGCTTTTTAGATATCTTCGATTGTTTCAGAATGCTCTTTCTCATTTAAAGTTTTTGCTTTCTTAAATGCAAAGTAATAAAGAGTAAGGAAGAGTAACTGAATGATAATACCAATAATATTTGGGGCAGTTAATAAGGTAGAAATAATATTAACCGCGCATAAACCAAATCCTAGGTAGTAAGGTAAATAATTAACTTCTAATAATTTTTTTATTTTTGATTGATTAATGACTGTGTAGATAATGATAGCAGTCATTAGTGCAATTGCAATAATAGAAATAAATAGTGAGAAGGGTGTAACAGCTTGTTCTAGTGTAGCTGCTTGATCAGCACCCATTTGTGAAATCAACTGGTCATTATTTAGAATAAGCAATAGTGAGATGAGTCCAAAGACAGAGAATACTACCAGAATAGCATTTAGGACAATGATCAGAATATTGAGCGTTTTAAGTGACTGCCGCACTTTTTCGTATGAAATCATAGAAACCTCCAACCCCTTTGTATTTTATTAGTAATACAAGTTCATTATAACATAAGTTTATAAGGTCTCATAGAATTGAATCACATTTTTTTGAAAAAAGAGAGGATATCTTCTTGGCTAAGGCCAATCATTGGATCGATTGAAAGAAAGTTATTAACCGTTAAGCGACAGTCTTCTTGGGGCTTAGCTGGCTCATCCACTGACTCTGGGGCTTTTATTATGGAGCTTTTAGCTTGGGAAATTGCCGAGCTCTCTGGTTGGTTTTGTTGGGTATGTAAGAGTTGGCTATCCTTATTGCTGTAGCTAAAGCGTTGCACTAAATAGGTTTTGCGCCGGTCACCCACGTGTTTGATAGCATAATCAAAGGCTGAGTATTCACCGAGCATAATTAATTTGCTTTTGGAGCGCGTAACAGCTGTATAAATTAAATTACGTTGGAGCAACCGCCCAGATTGTCGTGTTAGAGGTAGGATAACAACTTGAAATTCACTCCCCTGAGATTTATGGATACTCATGGCGTAAGCTAACGTAATTTTTAGCCACTCATTGCGAGGATAGGTCACTTGGCTCCCATCAAAAGTCATAACAATTTCATCTTGTTTTGATTCGGTATATTTAGCTGGAATCAAATCTGTAATGGAACCAATATCTCCATTAAAGACGTTTAGTTGCGCATCGTTTACCAAATGTAAAACCTTGTCTCCAAGTCGAAAATGCGTCTCATTAAAGAGAAATTCTGTTTGATTTTGAAGAGGGTTTAAGAGTTCTTGCATCAATTGATTCAAGCTATTAATTCCGGCCTGACCTTTATACATAGGTGCCAAAATTTGAATTTCTTCAGGGTCAATACCACTCTTAATGGCAGAGGAGACAATTTTAGTAATCATAGTTGGAATATGCTGTGCATAAGCGTCAAAATAAGAACGATCTGCCTTTTTTTCTTTGAAATCAGTAGGTAAATGACCTTGACGGATTTGGTTAGCTAGCTCAACAATGGTTGAATCTTCAGACTGTCTGAAGATTTTTCGTAAGGCGATTTGAGGGAGGTTGTCCACTTTTAAAAGGTCCGCCAAGACTTGACCAGGTCCGACAGAAGGTAATTGATCACTATCTCCTACAATGATTACTTGCGTGTTGGAACTAATGGCGCCAAAGAGCTGATTAGCTAACCAAGTATCCACCATGGAAAATTCATCAATGATAATAAGATCACAATCTAAGAAATCTTCAATGGCTTGATAATCATTATCGCCGTTTAAACCAAGATGACGGTGTATTGTCCCACTAGGTAGTCCCGTTAATTCGTTCATGCGTCGTGCTGCTCGACCGGTTGGGGCTGCTAAAACAATGGGGATATCTTTTTTATCAAGGTCAATCTTATGTAACCTAGCGTAAGCATCTAGGATGCCTCTGATAACCGTTGTTTTTCCAGTCCCTGGTCCACCAGTTAGGATAAACACTTTATTTGTTAATGCTTTAGAGATCGCTTCTTTTTGAACGTGGTCATAACGGATACCTTGCTGGTCTTCAATACTTTGGATGGCATCGAAGATTTGACTTTGTTCTAATTCCTTTATCAGAGGAGTCGCAAGAATACGGCTGAGATGTTTTTGGATGCCATCTTCAGCAAGGAAGAGACTGCTATCAAAGATCTTGGTACCACTATTGTAGACTTTTTGATCAGTAATTAATTGACTCAATTCTTGAGCAACTTGAGCAGGGTCACATTCTACTTGTCGAGCCTCTTCTAAGAGAGTAATGGCATAATCAAGCAGGTCTCTAGCTTCAATGAAGGTATCCCCTCGGTTTATTGATTCTTGCAGTAAGCAGTGTAAAAGAGCAGCACGAAAACGTTCTGGAGCGTCACTAGCTATTCCGATTTCTGCAGCAAGTTCTTCGGCCATTTTAAAGCCAATTCCCTGAATATCCTCAACTAGACGATAGGGATTTTCTTTAACAATTTCTAGGCTCTGATCTTTATAAGTATCAAAAATCTGGAAGGCATAGTAATTGGAAATGCCGAGTGCCACTAAGTTAGCAATGATCTGTTCGGTTCCGTAGTTGAGTTTTAATTTGCTAATAAAGGCCTGCCTATTGGCTTTTGAGAAACCAGATATTGTCTCTAATTGACTAGGATCCTCTAAGATTTTATCAATAGTGTTTTCACCGTAAAGCTGAACAATTTTTTCAGCGGTCTTTTTTCCGATACCTTTAAAGTGGTCGCTGGCAAAATACTTGATAAGGCCTGATGAACTTGGTTTATTTTTTTGATAACGTGTCAATTTGACTTGTTGGCCATACTTAGGATGTTGGGTTAATTCACCCCAAAAGGTATAGTCTTCTCCTTCAGCCACATCTGCCATAGTTCCTGTTACAATAATTTCAAAATCATCAAAATCACTATCAGTATCCTCAAGTTCTACTAGTAAGATTTTAAAAAAATTACTAGCATTTTCAAAGATAATCCGATCAATACTTCCAGAGAAAAAGTATTCCATAAAAGAGCCTTTCTAATTGAGATAATAGAAAACCTGCCAGTGGCAGGGGTTCTATTGAAATATGTGAAACTTATTGATTGGCCAGTATCGCAATTTTACTTTTCCAATTAAATCAGTTTTTTTGAAGGTTCCTACTTCACGACTATCGCGTGAAACAATCCGGTCGTCTCCGAGTAAGAAATACTCTCCTTTAGGAACAGTAATTGAGAACTCTGTCCTCCCAGAACTATCAACAGTGAAAGCATTAGCACTTTTTGCTAGCTCTTGAAAGAGAGTGTTATAAGAGTAAGTTTTTTCAAGTTTATCTTCTTGGAAGGCTGCTAAGTACTCTTTAAGATAAGGTTCTTGTGTTTCTTTGCCGTTAATAGATAACATATCATTTTTGAAAGAAATAGTGTCGCCAGGCAGACCAATGACTCGCTTAACAATTTCTTTGGTTTGACCGTCTTCTTCTTCTTTTGCAACGACCACATCAAAACGATTAATTTTTGTATGACGTAATACGATTAACCGTTCATTGTGGGCCAAGGTAGGATCCATCGAATGGCCGTCAACTCTGACAGGTTGCCAATAGGTAAGGCGTGAAATTCCGAAAATAAGGATAAAGAGGATAAAGAGTCCCCATTCTTTGATAAAGTTTTTCATGTTTTTCCTCGATAATTATGATTTTTTACTTAAAGCCATTGCTTTACTAGTATTTGCAAAATGTAACTTGGCACTATAGTTAAGAGCTGACATGCCATAGGCTTTGATAAGCTGGCTAGCAACCAAATCGGATGCTTTTCCCGCCCCACTAGGTAATTGATAGCCTAGCTCTTTACTAAGATGATCTAAATTTTCTAAAAAAAGGTTACGGGCGATGATGGAACTAACTGCAACTGCTAAAAATTGTCCTTCAGCTTTTTCAATTAAAGATAAAGGATTAGGAAACTGATTTTTTTCCTTCTTGAGGTGCTTTTGATAATTCTGCTTACTAGTAAAAGCATCAATTACGATTTTACTAGGTTTAACACCTGATTGCAATAATAGGAAAATGGCTTGATTGTGTAAGGCGACTTTGACTGAGACCGCGTTGTAAGCTTTGTCGGGACCGACCATCTGATTATATTTTTGGGGAGATAATAGCAGGGCTTTGTGTCTTATTTTTTCTTCTAACAAAGGAGCAATCTGTCTAATTTTATGATCGTTAAGAGTTTTAGAGTCGTTTACACCAAGCTCTTTAAGATAAGGATGATCAGTAGGCTCAACGTAGCTCGCTACAACGGCGAGCCCTCCAAAATAAGAACCATTACCAACTTCATCACTTCCAATTAAGGGAATATTTTGGTCACGAGTTTGATCAACAGAATGTTGAGAAGCTGTTTTTTTATCAGACTGGAGGTCAAGTTCATTTGCTACAGTTTCAACCTGACTTCCTTGAAGAACAAGTTTACCAGATGAATATAACAGACAGGTAACAGATTTGTATTTTGCTGCTAAAATGACATATGGGCTTGAGTTGCTGATTTGATAAGGTTTAAGTAAATCAGTTATTTTTTTTATTTGAGAAGGGGTGGGTTTGATAACAATAGTTTCCATAAGAGTTATTTTATCATAAAAAAGGAAGCAAGGTGAAATCATTTAGTCCAGCCCCTTTAAAAGTTGTTATTTTACGAAAGCCTTAAATTACGGTATAATGCTTATGAGGGGTGTACCTATGAAAAGTAATAATCGTTTTAAATTTACCTTTGGTGAAAAACAGTTGACCTTAACGACTGATAAAGATAATCTCTTTATGGAAGAAGTTGAACACGTTGCAAAAGAAAAATACAATGCTATTAAGACTAGATTACCAGAAGCGGATGATGAAACTGTGGCTATTCTAATGGCTATTAATTCTTTGTCGACACAACTAAGTCGTGAAATTGAAGTTGAAAAGTTAGAAAAAGAAATCAGTGAGTTACGTCAGAAGACACTTGTTGGTATTCAAGAAAAAACCAATCAAGCTGCACTGGATGAGGAATAAAGATGGTTTCACTACTTATCCTTTTAATCTTGTTATGGCTTTTTTATATTGGCTTTAGCAGAGGCATTATTTTACAATCTTTTTATTTTTTAGGAGCTGTTTTTTCGCTTTTTGTAGCTAAAAATCATTACCAATCTCTAGCCCGACAGCTTACCTTGTGGATTCCCTATTCAAATCCCACAGAAGGAACTAAGATGGCCTTTTTTAAAGATGTGAATATTTTTGACCTAAGTAAAGTATATTATGCCGGTATTGCTTTTGTCTTTATTTTTATCGTTTCCTACACGCTTGTTCGTTTTATTGGTATTTTCGTTCACTTTTTGCCTACGGACTACCTTAAGGATCAAAGATGGCAAATTGTTAGTGGCTTTATGGCTATTTGCGTAGGGATTATGGTTTTTTCAATGCTATTTAGCGTCCTTGCAACAATCCCATTGTTAAGCGTTCAAGAACAATTGTCTCGACATTTTCTGATTAAACAACTGATTACACAATGCCCACCTATGACCTCTATCATTCACTATTTGTGGATTGATCAAGTCATTTAAGACCAGAACATGATTGTCTGGTCTTTTTCCATAGCATTATTTCCCAATATTTGAGGTATAATAGGAGTTATGAATAGAAAAATTTTAGAACAATTAGAGTTTGCTAAAGTTAAAGAACAGTTCCAAACCTATCTGCAAACCGATCAAGCCAAATTTGAATTACAACAATTAGAACCAACCAATCAAATTAGTAAGTTACAAGATTATATTACAGAAGTTAGGGAAATGTCAGCGATTTTTGTTGAAAATCATCATTTCACGATTGGGACGTTGAAAGACTTGACCGAGCCCATCCGCCGTTTAGAATTAGAAGCTGACCTTAATATCCAAGAGCTACTAGATATTAAGCGACTCTTGATGATTTCAGCCGAGATTAGCCGTTTTTACCAAGAGTTAGAAAATGTTGATTTAGTCGTGCTAAAGAAGCTTTTTGAGAAAGTCGAAACATTTCCTCATTTGCAAGGTTCTTTACAAGCCATTAATGATGGCGGATTTATCGAAAGCTTTGCTAGTCCAGAATTAGCGACTATTCGAAGAAAAATGACTGACAGTGAAAGTCGAGTGCGTCAACTCTTACAAGACATCTTAAAAAAATATGGTGATTTTCTCTCTGAAAGCTTAATTGCTAGTCGAAATGGTCGCAGTGTTTTACCGGTGAAAAATACCTATCGGCATAAAGTAGCTGGTGTCGTTCATGATATCTCAGCATCAGGTAATACGGTTTATATTGAGCCTCGTGCTCTAGTTCAGCTTAACGAAGAAATCACCCAGCTACATGCGGATGAGCGTCATGAAATCACTCGCATCTTAAGATCTCTGTCAGACATGTTGAGATCACATAGTCGGGCATTAACTAATAATGCTTGGTTAATTGGCCATCTTGACTTTGTAAAAGCCAAGTATCTTTATTTAATAGATCATAAGGCCAGCTTACCCAAAATCTCTTCGGACAAATCTATTCAGCTTTTAAATGTTCGTCACCCTTTACTTAAAAATCCAGTGCCTAATGATTTGCATTTCTCGCGACAGCTTTCTGTTATTGTCATAACTGGGCCAAACACGGGGGGAAAGACAATCATGCTAAAAACCTTAGGTTTAGCCCAAATCATGGGGCAATCGGGGCTCCCCATTTTAGCTGATCAAGGATCAAGTATTGCTGTGTTTACTGATATTTTTGCAGATATTGGTGATGAGCAGTCTATCGAGCAGAGCCTATCAACTTTCTCAAGTCATATGACTAATATTGTGGCTATCTTAGATAAAGCAGATCAAGATAGTCTAGTTCTCTTTGATGAACTTGGAGCGGGAACAGACCCTCAAGAAGGGGCAAGTTTAGCGATGGCTATTTTAGAGCAGTTGCGCTTAACTGAAATTAAGACAATGGCTACTACTCACTATCCAGAATTGAAGGCTTATGGTATTGAAACAGCGTTTGTTGAGAATGCCAGTATGGAATTTGACAGTCGCAGTTTGAAACCCACTTACCATTTTATGCAAGGTGTCCCAGGCCGTTCGAATGCTTTTGAGATTGCCCGTCGCCTAGGTTTAGCGGATCATATTGTTAATCAGGCAGAGCAGATGACGGACTCAGATAGTGATGTCAATCGTATTATTGAAGAATTAGAGAAACAGACGCTTGAAAGTCGGCATCGCCTTGATCATATCAAAGAAGTTGAGCAAGATAACCTAAAATTCAATCGCGCGGTCAAAAAGCTTTATCATGAATTTGCCCAAGCTAAGAACAAGGAAATCGAGAAAGCCAGCTTAGAAGCGCAAGAAATTGTCACCTTAGCTTTGGCTGAAAGTGAAGAGATATTAGCAAAATTACATGAAGCGTCGGTATTAAAACCACATCAAATCATAGAAGCTAAGAGTCAGTTGAAAAAATTGATTCCCCAAACGGAATTAACCCAAAATAAAGTCTTGAAGAAAGCTAAGAAACTACGACAACCACAGGTTGGTGACGATATATTAGTAACTGCTTATGGCCAACGAGGAACACTTCTTAAACAGGTAAAAGGGAATAAATGGGAAGCACAAGTAGGTTTGATAAAGATGACTTTAACCGAAGATGAATTTCAATTGGTGAAGGTTGCTGAGGAGAGTCAAAAAACCAAAAAACAAACTCTAAATGTAGTAAAACGAAGCACAAATAACGGACCACGTGCACGACTGGACTTACGAGGTAAACGCTATGAAGAAGCTATGCAAGAATTAGATGCTTTTATTGACCAGGCCCTTGTTAATAATATGAGCCAAGTAGATATTATTCACGGAATTGGTACTGGTGTTATTCGTGAGGCGGTAACCAAATATTTGCGTCGTAACAAACATGTCAAAAGCTTTGGCTATGCCCCTCAAAATGCAGGTGGATCAGGCTGTACCATTGCTAACTTAGGTTAACGACGACAAGTTACAACTGTTTTACCCATGCTTTCTGAGTCATCGTAGCAGATGCTTGCTTTATGCTTAGAATTGCCCTAAAATAAACATATGATTTAGAAGAAACGGAGACATATTATGACACAAATCGTTACCGATGCAACATTTGAATCAGAAACAAAAGAAGGTTTGGTTCTTATTGATTTCTGGGCAACTTGGTGTGGTCCATGCTTGATGCAGGCGCCAATTATTGAACAATTATCTGAGGAATTGGATGAAGAGGATATCAAAATCTTTAAAATGGATGTTGATGAAAATCCAAATACTGCAAGTGAATTTGGCATAATGTCTATTCCGACACTCTTGTTCAAAAAAGACGGACAAGTTGTGAAACAAGTAGCAGGTGTTCATACAAAAGATCAAATTAAAGCTATTATTGCTGAGCTTTCATAAAAAAACTTCCCTAATGGGAAGTTTTTTTAGTTCTGTTATAAATACAAAAAATGAGAAGAGGTAAGACTTAAGTATTCAGGTAAGACTTAAGTATTCAGGTAAGTCTCGAGTATTTTCTTTTGTGGTGTAGCCATCGGGTAGCTAGCCATTTCATCTAAGGTGACCCAAGCAACTGTGCGTTCGTGAATAGGGGAAGTTTTTATAACTTTCCCTTCAGTTAAAGAGATAGTCCATTTTTGATGGCTAAAGGTGTGTTTGACTAAAGGAAAGCTTTGCGTAGACCAAGTAATAGCTAATCCGTAACTCTCTTCGAAAGTAGCTGTTTTTGAACAGCGTTCTAAAATAGTCTGTTGTTCTGAAAAAAGGTCAAGCTGTTGGCCAATAAAATTGGTCTCCAAAATTGGAAATGACCAAAAGCCTCCTAAAAGTCGTCCTTGATTATTTTTTTCAATTAAAAACCGTCCATCTTCATCTTGGATAATAAATGCTTGGATCTCAATAGGACGTGGTTTTTTCTTAGGTTTTTTAATTGGATATTTGTTATAGGTTCCATGGAGATAAGCTGCGCAAAAAAAGCGGATAGGGGACTCATCTGGTCTAGGGTTTTTAGCGGATTCGATATCTGTGCCCAGATCCATAAGAGCTTGGTTGAAGTCTCCAGGACGTTCAGGATCAATTAATTTTTCCATCAAAGATTGAAAAATCTTGCGGTTCTTAGGGTCTCCAATATCGTAATCTACTTCAAAAAGGCGGGCCATGACTCGCATCACATTACCATCAACAGCTGGTTGTGGTAAGTTAAAGGCAATACTAGCAATAGCTCCGGCAGTGTAAGGGCCGATTCCTTTTAATTGGGTTATTTCTTGATAAGTTGAGGGGAAATTACCTTTAAAGGAAGTCATGATTTGTTGCGCAGCCTTCTGCATATTTCGTACGCGGGAGTAATAGCCTAATCCTTCCCAAGCCTTGAGAAGGCGCTCTTCGTTAGCCACTGCCAATTCAGCAACAGTTGGGAACTGGTCTAGAAAACGGTGATAGTAAGGGATAACTGTCTGAACTTGAGTCTGCTGTAACATAATTTCTGAAACCCAGATGTGATAAGGGTTTTTGGTTCGGCGCCAAGGCAAATCCCTTTTTTCTTGGTCATACCAGTTCAATAAAGTGCGACGAAAATCAGCGATTTTATCTTCTGGCCATATATCAATACCATAATCTTTTAAATCAATCATGTTGTTATTGTAACATAGGCTATTAAAAAAATAAGGAAAAGATGTTTCTCATCCTTTTCTTCTTTTTTATTTTGAGTGTTATAAAATAGATTGTTATTTCATTTACATGATACAAAAGTGGAGACAACTTAGCCTGTGGGGTAAATTAGATTAAGGGTGCGATTCAATGTAAAGTTCATGGATCATTGAAAAGGATGAAAAACGTAACTCCTTATGACATTCTTGTAGAAGAGAGACTGCCAGTAAGAGATAATAAAAAAACAAATTTTCCTTGATTTTAGGTTAAGTCTCCTGTATAATAGTAGTCTGTGAGCATCCCTCACTTACCTGCATCATGAGATGTAGGTCATTAGACCAAAAGGAGGAAAATATCAATGGCTAAATACGAAATTCTTTATATCATTCGTCCAAACATTGAAGAAGAAGCGAAAAACGCTTTGGTATCACGCTTTGACTCTATCTTAACTGACAACGGTGCTACAATCGTTGAATCAAAAGATTGGGAAAAACGTCGTCTTGCATACGAAATCAATGATTTCCGTGAAGGACTTTACCATATCGTTAACGTTGAATCTGAAGAAGCAACAGCTCTTAATGAGTTTGATCGTCTTTCAAAAATCAACGGTGACATTCTTCGTCACATGATCGTTAAACTTGACGCTTAAGACAAGCAGTAAGAAGGTAGTTTATGATTAATAATGTAGTACTAGTTGGTCGCATGACCAAAGATGCAGAGCTCCGTTATACCCCAAACCAAGTAGCAGTAGCTACTTTTACCCTTGCTGTCAATCGCACTTTCAAGAGCCAAAATGGGGAGCGTGAAGCAGATTTCATTAACTGTGTTATCTGGCGCCAACCTGCTGAAAATTTAGCGAATTGGGCAAAAAAAGGTGCTTTAATCGGAATTACTGGTCGTATTCAGACTCGTAATTATGAAAATCAACAAGGGCAACGTGTTTACGTAACGGAAGTGGTTGCGGATAATTTCCAAATGTTGGAAAGCCGTGCTACACGTGAAGGTGGCTCATCTAATTCTTATAATAGTGGTGGTTTTAATAACGCATCAACTAATAGTAATTATTCTGCTCCTTCTCAACAAACACCTAACTTTGGTCGAGATGAAAGTCCATTTGGTAATTCAAACCCAATGGAAATTTCAGATGACGATCTGCCATTCTAAAAAAATGGGTTTGTACGAATAAGAAATTATTCGAGTTCGGGTTCGTTACTGATAGTAGAAAGTAACTAAATGAAAGCTTTTTTCTATAGATACTTCGAAATCATAATTGCCCTAAACATCAGAATTTATAAAGGAGAAAAAACATGGCTCAACAACGTCGTGGCGGATTCAAACGCCGTAAAAAAGTTGACTTCATCGCAGCTAACAAAATTGAATATGTTGATTACAAAGATACTGAACTTCTTAGCCGTTTCGTGTCAGAACGTGGGAAAATTCTTCCTCGTCGTGTAACAGGAACTTCAGCTAAAAACCAACGTAAAGTAACCACAGCAATCAAACGTGCTCGTGTTATGGCACTTATGCCTTACGTAAACGAAGATTAAAAAAAAGACCCTTTGGGTCTTTTTTTGTACTTAAATATTGAAGAGCGAGTTAAGTCAGAGAGGTTTTTGATGTGCCTAATAAATAGGAATAAAGTTGTAGTAAGGTTGAGACCTTTTTGTCACTGATACTAGGTGAAGAGGAAATTATCAAAACTTGTCACCTTTTTAAATTTATGGTAAAAGAAAAGGCAAACAGGTTTTAGAACCTATTTGTCTTTAGTAGAACAAGCAAACTAGTTTTTCCAATTTAGCGCGCTGACATAGCGTTTTGGACATTATATTTTCTTTTGAGGTAATAGCGAAGGGCAATTGCAAGTGCTCCTAACACAAGTAAAACAAGAGGTGGTAACTGAGGGTTAAGTGTTTGTGGTAGGTAGGCAGTTGCAGTATAAAGACTTACCCAGATTAACATTGCTAATCCAAGAGCTCCAATGATTTTAATCCATCCTGGTCGTTGGCTTTTTGGTTTATTCATATGACGGTAGACAAAATAATAAGTGGCATACATAGAAGCTCCCCCACCAAAACCTAGGGCTAGTAAGGAAAGTAATCCTGTTCCATTAGCCTTAGTGGCTGGATTAAAGAATGTCATCATCCCATTTAAAAGGGCGACAATTCCAATAAAGATTAATGAAGTATCTAACCACATTAACCAAGGATTGGTATTTTTTGCAGCTTCTTCAACTTTTTTGCCAGTTTTTGTTCCTGTTTTTTCAGTAAAGGAAGCCGCCCAAGCAGTTGGAGCACCTAAAAAGGTGCGAGCTGGGATCCCTTGTCTTTGTCTTTCAAGAATCGTAGGAACTGTTTCTTCTAAAATGTCTTTAATTTCTTGATCAGATTTGCCATCTTGAATTAAACGGTTAGTAGCAATATGAATAAATTCTTGATTCTTTTTGGTTAGTTGTTGAAAATCCATGGGGTCTCCTTAGAGTAGTCTAAATTAAAATAATATTGTGAAAAGGTGTTTGCTTATAATGTTTTAGATAATAAAACTAGCAGAGCAACCTTAGTAATCTTAGGAATTACTCGCTTAAAACCATTTTTTCCTTAAGAAATAGATGATAACGCCAGATGATCCTAAAGCAGCAATCAGAACAATGAGATAGAAACCATGCTCTAAATCATTAAAGGGCATCCAGTTATTCTGAAAGTTCATACCATAGGCCGAGAAAATAACAGTTGGAATATCCAAAGTCATGGTCATTAAAGCCAAGGTTTTCATGATAGTATTCTGATTGTTATTGATGATAGAAGCTGTTGTCTCGGTCATAGCATTTAAGACATTTTCATAGATGCCAGCCATTTCAATGGCCTGCTGCGTTTCAATCAGTGTATCCTCCAGTAAATCTTCATCTTCGATGTATTTCTTTAAAGAAGAAGTAGAACTGGATAGTTTTTTGACAATGCGCTCATTGAATTTCAAAGAGGCTTTCAAGTAGACGATGGATTTTTCAAGTTCCATCATATCAACAAGTTCTTCGTTACGAGTTGCCTTCTCAAGCTGTGCTTCTAAGCGATCACTTTGACGATCAATCGTACGGAGTGCAGTAAGAAATAGCTCAGCATTGCGATATAAAATTTGAAAAACGAAACGCGTTTTCATAAAGGTATAGAAATTTTTCACCCGCTTGTTATGAAAATGGTCAAATAAAGTTAACTCCTGAAGACAAGTTGTAATCACTGCTTGCTCGGTAACAATTATTCCCAGTGGGACGGTGACATAATAACTCTTACTATTGCGTTCTTCGTATGTTGGGACGTCAACGATGATTAAAGTATAGTCATCTTCAACAGCGATACGGGATGTTTCTTCAATATCCAACGGAGCTCTCAAGTCTTCGATGTCAATGTTAAATTGATCAGCAACCTCAATAGACTCTTCCTGGGAGGGGTTCACCAGTTTAATCCAAGCCCCTGGCTCGAATGTTTCAATTTCTTTGAATTCAATTGCTGATGAAAGAAACATTTGTTTCATGACAAGCCCTCCTTTTTAATGATAGTCTATTAACTTAGGAAGATGATGTGAAAAACACTTGAAAAGCCATGAAAACAAATGGTAACACATAATACCCCTAATTATAATTAAATACTAACCTATTATACTATAAATGATCAAGTTTGGGACAACTGAATATTAGAAAATTTTGTTATAATATAGAAAATTGTTATCAGAAAGAAGATTGGTTAAGAACCATATGCAAGATAAGTTAATTATTCATGGAGCGCGAGCTCACAATTTAAAAAATATAGACGTAGAGATTCCTAGGGATAAACTTGTTGTCGTTACAGGACTGTCTGGGTCAGGGAAGTCCAGTTTGGCGTTTGACACCATCTATGCTGAGGGACAACGTCGCTACGTAGAGAGCTTATCAGCCTACGCTCGGCAATTTTTAGGTAACATGGAAAAACCTGATGTTGACTCCATTGATGGTCTTAGTCCAGCTATTTCTATTGATCAAAAAACAACTAGCAAGAATCCACGTTCGACAGTTGGTACTGTTACGGAAATTAATGACTACTTGAGGCTTTTGTATGCGCGTGTAGGAACGCCCTACTGCATCAATGGGCATGGTGCGATAACTGCTTCATCTGTTGAGCAAATCGTGGAACAAGTTTTGGGCTTGCCAGAACGGACGAGGATGCAAATCTTGTCTCCGATTATTCGTCGTAAGAAGGGGCAACATAAAACAGTTTTTGAAAAAATTCAAAAAGATGGTTACGTTCGAGTTCGAGTTGATGGGGACATTTACGATATTTCGGAAGTTCCCGAATTGTCTAAAAGCAAAATGCATGATATAGAAGTTGTTATTGATCGGTTAGTCAACAAGGAAGGTATTCGTAGTCGCTTATTTGATTCTATCGAAGCTGCCTTACGACTGGGAGATGGCTATCTTATTATTGACACTATGGATGGTCATGAACTCCAGTTTTCAGAACACTATTCTTGTCCGATTTGTGGTTTTACTGTACCAGAATTAGAGCCTCGTCTTTTCTCTTTCAATGCACCGTTTGGCTCTTGTCCAACCTGTGATGGATTGGGGATTAAATTAGAAGTGGATTTAGACCTAGTTATTCCAGATCCGAGTAAAACACTACGTGAGGGGGCACTTGCTCCTTGGAATCCAATTTCATCTAATTATTACCCAACGATGCTTGAGCAGGCGATGGCTACCTTTGGAGTTGATATGGATAAACCTTATCAAGATTTATCTGAAGCTGATAAGGATTTGATTTTGTATGGTTCGGGTGATCGTGAATTTCATTTTCATTATGTTAATGATTTTGGTGGAGAGCGGAACATTGACATTCCTTTTGAAGGTGTCGTAGCAAACATTAATCGTCGGTACCATGAAACAAATAGTGAATATACTCGAAATGTGATGCGGGCTTATATGAACGCATTAACTTGCACAACTTGTCATGGCTATCGTCTAAATGATCAAGCCTTATGTGTTCGAGTCGGTGGTCAAGATGGACCAAACATTGGTCAAATTTCAGAACTATCTATTGCTGATCACTTGGAACTCTTGGAAGGGTTAATTCTTTCTGAAAATGAGAGCACAATTGCTAAACCGATACTTAAAGAGATTCATGATCGTTTAACCTTTTTAAATAATGTCGGTTTAAACTATCTAACTCTTTCTCGTGCTTCGGGCACCTTGTCGGGAGGTGAAAGTCAACGAATTCGTCTTGCAACGCAAATCGGGTCCAACTTATCAGGAGTTCTTTATATCCTTGATGAGCCTTCAATTGGTCTACATCAGCGTGATAATGACCGCCTGATTGATAGTTTAAAAAAGATGCGTGACTTAGGTAATACATTAATTGTTGTAGAGCATGATGAAGATACTATGATGCAGGCAGATTGGTTGATTGACGTGGGTCCTGGGGCAGGTGAATTTGGGGGACAAATTATTGCCTCAGGAACTCCAAACCAAGTTGCTAAGAATAAAAAATCGATTACGGGACAATATTTATCTGGTAAAAAAGCAATTCCTGTACCGTTAGAACGACGCCGAGGAAATGGACGTTTCCTAGAGATTAAAGGAGCAAGTGAAAATAATTTACAGAATATAAATGTTCGTTTTCCACTAGGGAAATTTATTGCCGTAACAGGTGTATCTGGCTCTGGAAAATCAACACTGATTAATAGTATTTTGAAAAAAGTGGTTGCTCAACACCTTAATCGAAATTCCGAGAAACCTGGCAAACATAACTCTTTTGAAGGGATTGAGCATATTGATCGTTTAATTGATATTGATCAAAGCCCAATTGGAAGAACTCCTCGCTCAAATCCAGCAACTTATACAGGTGTTTTCGATGACATTCGTGATCTTTTTGCTCAAACTAATGAAGCTAAAATCCGTGGTTATAAGAAAGGTCGCTTCTCATTTAATGTTAAAGGTGGTCGTTGCGAAGCATGCTCAGGAGATGGTATTATTAAAATTGAAATGCACTTTCTCCCTGATGTTTACGTTCCATGTGAAGTATGTCATGGACGTCGTTATAATTCTGAAACCTTAGAAGTTCATTATAAAGACAAAAATATTGCTGAAATATTAGATATGACCGTAGATGATGCTTTAGAATTTTTCGCAGCAATTCCTAAAATTGCCCGTAAGATTCAAACTATTAAAGATGTTGGACTAGGTTATGTGACTTTGGGGCAACCTGCTACGACACTGTCAGGAGGGGAAGCCCAACGGATGAAATTAGCTAGTGAGCTTCACAAGCGTTCAACAGGTAAGAGCCTTTATATCTTAGATGAGCCAACAACAGGCTTGCATACTGATGATATTGCACGACTGTTAACAGTGCTGGAACGATTTGTAGATGATGGTAATACTGTTTTAGTAATTGAGCATAACTTGGATGTTATTAAGTCAGCAGATCATATCATTGATCTAGGTCCAGAAGGTGGTGTAGGTGGCGGCCAAGTTATTGCCACTGGTACACCAGAAGAAGTAGCTAAGGTCAAAGAAAGCTATACAGGACATTATTTACAAATGAAATTACAATAAAAAACCGGTTTTCTACCGGATTTTTTGTTGTAATAGAAAGTGCCAGATATCTTCTTTTTGTGCTTGACTAGGCTTATCCAAACTTTTAATGAGATGATTGGATTGAAAATATGAGAGATTGGGGACAGTCATTATCCCATAATGTGTTCTAAAATGCCTTAGTGTTAGATCAAGGCTGGTGTTTTCAGAATCTAAATAGTGAATGGGGACCTTGCAATGTTGAGTTACCTGCAGAAGTTTAGGGATGAAACTTCTGCAGTGGGGGCAAGTCGCACGGCCTGTATAGAGGTAAAATTGGTCTCCTTTTACCATCATAATTTGAAGTTTAGCAATAGAAGTATGTTTGAAGTAGTGACTGCTTTGTTTATAAGTTAAAATTGCTTGGGCCTCATTGTGGGCTAAAATAGGTGGTGATTCAGCTCTAGTAACCTTACTATTTAGTAACAAGAAAGATAGTAGTAATATGACTGTTAATTTCTTGCTCATTCACATGCCCATCCGTCATGGTCACGATCTAAGTGTGCACTGTAACCTGGCTGACCTTGTTGGATTGGGGCGGCATTAGCATTCCGCATAGCCGTACAGTTAGCATAGTAGCTATTGCTAGTTGAAGGGGGTTGGGAAAACTGCGGGGCTGTCGTTGCTTGAGCTTCACGTTCTTGAATTTCGTGCAACTCAATGGTTGAAATAACTGTATTTATACGATTAATTAGGCTTGTTCTCCGTTCACTATCGGTAACGAGGTTAACTTTATTTTGCACATTGGCAACATGATCACGGATTTGACTCACCTCAAGCTGCTTCACAGCACTTTCGGCATTGTTTATGATGGCCATCTGGGTTTCTTCCTCAATAGTCTTATTCACTAAATTAATGCGGTCTGTAAAATTTTTCCTTTGGCTAACGTCAGTGATGAGATTTACCTTCTGTCTAGCGCTTTCAATTAAGGATTTAGTTTTTGTTAATTCTAACTCTTCAGTTATCTTTTTTGCTTCTTCTGTATACATGTCTTGCTCAAGCCGTACGAAGCGTTTTTGTAATAGTTGTCTATCCTTATCGTTTTTGATTTGCTTGATAGCTACTCTAGCTTTTTCTAGATTTATAGGATTGGTATCCTTTTCTAACTGACTAATAGCTAGATTAGCTTTACTAATGCCTTTGTTCTGACTCTGGGAAGAGTTGTGTTTAGCTTGAGGATTTGTCTCTTTATTTTTGGAGCTAATGACAGTGTTAGGAGCTACTTGCTCTGTATTTTTAAGTGTATTAGAAGAATGTGTAAGACTAAAACTTAAAATAGAAGTTCCAATTAAACCTATGGCTATCGCACCGATAGCATAATTTTTTCTTTTGCTATCTGGTTTTTTCTTGCTATAGAACCATAGACTTATAATTCCTGCTATTAAAATCAGAGGCATTAGTATTAAAATAATACTAAAAATAATAATTCCTAGAAACACATATAGAACAGCAGTTAAGCAACTTTTATTTTTCATTAGTTTTCCAATTTCTTATTTTTATTTTAATTTTACACTTTTTTAATCCATGTGTAAACGCTTTACTAAATAAGAATAACTCATTTAATTAAACTTACTGGCTCTTTTACTGTGATTTCTAGCCATTAAGTAGCCTTTCATGCTACAATATTCTCAAAAGTCAGTAGAAGGAGATTAATTTAAGTATGGGTGAAATTATGGAAAAACGTTTAATGAAATGTCAAGAATTACTAAAAGAGAAAGGGCTGGATGCTATTCTCGTCACTAATTTAACAAATTGTTATTATTTAACAGGTTTTTCAGGAAGTGCAGCAACTATTTTAATCACAAGCAAACGTCGTATCTTTATCACTGATTCTCGCTATACATTAATGGCCAAGGCTAGTATAGAAGGTTTTGATATTATCGAAAGTCGTACACCATTAAAAGTTGTTGCAGAGTTGTTAGAAACAGATCGAGTGGACAACCTTGCATTTGAGGACCAAGTTAGCTTTTCCTTTTATCAAGCACTGCAGACTGCTTTTTCGGGGATTACTTTGCTTGCGCAAGCAGGTTTTGTGGAGGAACTACGCTTGATTAAGGATGATTCTGAAATTAAGACAATTGCTAAAGCTTGCTCTATTTCGGATAAGGCCTTTATGGATGCTCTTGATTTTATTAAACCTGGAATAACTACTGAACAAGAGTTAGCTAATTTTTTAGATTTTCAGATGCGTCAGTATGGTGCTAGTGGAACTTCATTTGACACCATTGCAGCCTCAGGTTTTCGCTCTGCTATGCCCCACGGACGTGCTAGCGATAAGGTTATTAGGTCTGGAGAGAGTCTAACAATGGATTTTGGTTGTTACTATAACCACTATGTTAGTGATATGACTAGAACTATTCATATTGGACAGGTGACGGATCAAGAGCGTGAGATTTATGAGATTGTACTTGCGGCCAATGAGGCTCTGATAGAAAAAGCTTGTGCGGGTATGACCTTTACCGATTTTGATAAAGTCCCACGAGATATTATTACTTCAGCTGGTTACGGTAGTAACTTCACACACGGCATTGGCCATGGTATTGGACTTGATATCCACGAAAATCCATTTTTTGGAAAGTCTCAGCAAAAACTTCAGGTCGGTATGGTAGTAACAGATGAACCGGGTATTTATTTAGATAATAAGTACGGCGTGCGAATAGAGGATGACTTAGTTATTACGGAGATGGGGTGTCAGGTTTTAACTTTGGCGCCTAAGGAATTAATCGTATTGTGAGTGAATAATCTAGAAAGTGTTAGGTAAGAAGCAATGACAAATCGTTTATCATGGCAAGATTATTTTATGGCCAATGCAGAGCTTATCTCCAAGCGGTCAACCTGTGACCGTGCTTTTGTAGGAGCTGTTTTGGTGAAGGATAATCGCATTATTGCAACTGGTTATAATGGTGGCGTTTCAGCGACAGACAATTGTAACGAAGCTGGCCACTACATGGAAGATGGACATTGCATCAGGACAGTTCATGCTGAAATGAACGCTCTGATACAGTGTGCTAAGGAAGGAATCTCAACGGATGGAACGGAACTTTACGTGACACATTTTCCCTGTATCAATTGTACTAAGGCCCTTTTACAAGCAGGAATAAAGAAAATCACTTATAAAGCCCACTATCGGCCACATCCTTTTGCTATTGAGTTGATGGAGAAAAAAGGAGTGGCCTATGTGCAACACGATGTACCAGAACTAACATTGGGTGGTTATTCAGACTAGGTTTGTCTTTACTAGTGAAGTTGGTTAAAAGTGAAGATAGGAGTCTTACGCCTTTCCTTGGGCAGAAAAGATTTGAGCAAAAGGTCCTTTTGTGATAGAATGAGATGATAAATATTTTAGTAATAAGAGGTAATAATAAATGATTGAAGCAAGTAAGCTTAGAGCAGGTATGACTTTTGAGTCAGAAGGCAAATTAATTCGCGTTCTTGAAGCAAGTCACCACAAACCAGGTAAAGGGAATACCATCATGCGTATGAAATTGCGTGATGTTCGTACAGGTTCTACTTTTGATACGACTTATCGTCCAGACGAGAAGTTTGAACAAGCCATTATTGAAACTGTTCCAGCTCAATACTTGTACAAAATGGACGACACAGCTTACTTTATGAATACTGAAACCTATGATCAATATGAAATTCCAGTTGCGAACGTTGAGCAAGAATTGCTTTATATTCTTGAAAATTCTGATGTTAAGATTCAATTTTACGGCAGTGAGGTTATCGGTGTTACGGTACCTACAACTGTTGAGTTAACTGTTACAGAAACACAACCTTCTATAAAAGGAGCTACTGTAACAGGTTCTGGTAAACCAGCTACTCTTGAAACAGGGTTAGTTGTCAATGTTCCAGACTTTATCGAAGTTGGACAAAAATTGATTATTAACACAGCCGAAGGTACCTACGTTTCTCGTGCTTAAGGATTTTGTCAACAACTTGTTGAGAAAAGAAAGGAAATGCTATGTTGAGCGAAAATATTGGTGAAATCGTTATCTCACCACGTGTTCTTGAAGTTATTACAGGCATTGCTGCAACACAAGTTGACGGCGTCTATTCACTTCATAACAAAAAAATGTCAGACAGTTTTAATAAAGCTAGTCTAGGTAAAGGAGTGTACTTACGTACAGAGGATGATGGCTCTGTCACTGCCGATATCTATGTTTATCTTCAGTATGGTGTCAAAGTACCAACTGTTTCAGTGGCTATTCAAAAGGCTGTAAAAGCAGCTGTCTATGATATGGCAGAGGTTACTATCGCTGCAGTTAATATCCACGTGGAAGGTATTGTACCAGAGAAAACGCCGAAACCTGATTTGAAATCACTGTTTGAAGAGGATTTCTTGGATGACTAGTAGTTTTGAAAATTCAAGAAGAGACCTTCGAGAGCGTGCTTTTCAAGCACTCTTTAATATGGAACATGGAGGTGACTTTTTAGAGTCGTCTCAATTTGCCTATGATTATGATAAGGTGTCGGATCAAGATCATCCTTTGGATATACCAGCCTTTCTATTGACCTTAGTTAATGGGGTTAACAATCATAAGGATGAACTGGACGCCATCATTAAAGAAAATCTAAAAAAAGGTTGGTCAATTGAACGATTGACCTTGTCAGATAGAACGATGCTTCGTTTAGGTCTTTACGAAATCAAGTATTTTGACGAAACTCCAGACCGCGTGGCGTTAAATGAAATCATTGAAATTGCTAAAAAATATTCTGATGAAACCTCGGCCAAGTTCATTAATGGTTTATTAAGCCAATTTGTAAAAGATAATTAAAAAAAGCACCTATTCCCACGGGAATAGGTGCTTTTTTAGCTTGAATGTCGCCTTTTTTAAATGCTTTTCCCAGGTAGAAGGCTTATGGGTAAGATATAATCTTTGGCAATTTTTTCTTTGGCAATCCGCTTTAAAAGGATTTCTACAGTTAATTGAGCAATTTCTGGAATAGGTTGTTTAATGGTTGTGAGTTGGGGGAAATAATTTTCAACAAATGCTGTCCCGTCATAGCCAATAAGCTTTAAGTCTTTTGGAATCGTCAAGCCTAGTTGCTTGGCTACTTTCATGATTAAGATTGCTGTTAAATCATCTGATGCAAAAATACCATCGGGTTTACGAGTAGCTAGAATAGATTTAATTTCCATTTCGCGACGTATAGGCGATAGATGATTCGGTAATTTAATAATGTCAGCACTTTTTTTTAATTGGTAAGAAAAACCAAGTTGACGTAAACCTGTCGGTGAATCGGAGTTATCGTTACCAGTTATCATGATGATGGTCTGACAATGATAACTTTGTAACGTTTGTGCAGCCAATTGGCCACCTTGGAAGTTGTCAGAGGAAATAATGGGAACATTTGGGGCCAAATTACGATCGAAAGCCACAATTGGTGCTTCCACACGTTCATAATCTTCGATACCTAAGTTATGACTAGATGAAATAATACCATCGACTTGATTTGCAGCCAACATTTCTAGATATTCTCGTTCTTTAAGAGGATCATGTTGGCTGTTACAAATAATTGTTTTATAACCAGCCTTGAAAAGTTCGATTTCTAAGTATTCAATTAGTTCAGAATAAAAAATATTGCTAATATTAGGAAAAATCAAACCAACTAGTCGGGCTGATTTACCTTGTAGACTACGAGCAAAATTGTTAGGTTGATAACCTAATTCACGCATAGCAGCTTTAACCTTATCTATTGTTTTTTGGGACAAGTATCCCTTTTGATTAATAACACGTGAAACAGTTGTTGGGCTAACTCCAGCTAGTTCAGCAACATCGGTTAATTTTGCTACCACACTAATACCTCATTTCATAGTAAAGTCCCGTAACCTTGCCATCTGGCATCAGAATAGCTGAAGCCTTCTCTTCTGGGAAATAGCGGCTTGTTAGGACAAATTGACCATCATTGATAAAAATTTCAACTATAGACTGGTCTACGTAGATATTAAGTGTAACATCTTCTTTTGGAATTTGGCAAGAGCGTTTAGTTCCAAAATTTTCAGCGAAGCGATTACTAGATTGGCTTCGGTCAAGACTCATCCAGCCTTCTTGGGTATCAACAGTGATGGCTAAGCCTTGACCTTTTGCATCAGCAAAAAGAATCAGACTTTTTTGCTCGCGCTTAGAAACTGTTATTTCTAACAAGTAGCAATTTGAGGTGTGTTCTGTTTCATCTAGAAGTTGAGGTTTTGTTTTCAAGTCTGAAAGAGCCTGAACGGGCTTTTGATATAGGATACCATCTTGGATAGTTAGCTCTTTGACAAGACTGAGTGCTCCTTGATAGTCATAACGATCTGTTGGATAATCGATGTCGGGAAGGCCAATCCAAGAGATAGCGAGGGTGCGGCCATCAGGACTATTGAAAGCCTGGGTTGCATAGATATCAAACCCAAAATCTAGATTCCGTAAAGGGGCTTGACCAATCAAGCATCCATTAGCAGGGTCGAAGGCTTCAAAGATCTGGTAGGTGTTAGGATAGATGTTGGCATAGGCTAACTCCTTTTTAGAAAGACCCTGAGGACAGTAGATAAGAACCGGTGTTTGATCGATAAAGACTAAATTGGGACACTCAATCATATATTCACTTGCTTGGCGACCAATATCTAGATTTGACACAAATTCCCAATTTTCCACATCATTATTGACAGCTTTGTAGAGCTTGATAAAACCTCTCTTTTCATGACTTTGAGCGCCAATAATAGCATATAGCTGGTCTTGGTATTCAAAAATTTGTGGATCTCGAAAATGTTCTGTTACATCTATGGGTTGGGGAATAAGGACTTGAGAGCATTTTTTGAGCTGGCCATCAGTCGAGAGATAGGCACCAATTTGTCTTGGATCGCGTAGCCAATTAGCATCGCGTACGTTACCGGTATAGAATAGAAACAATTGATCACCAACAGGGTAGGCTGAGCCAGAATAGGCACCCTCTTTGTCATTAGTGTGATCAGGAAGTAATTTTATTCCTGTTTCTTCAAAATGGACTAAATCGTCGGAGATAAGATGAACCCATTGCTTTAAGCCGTGAGCTGGACCGTAAGGCCAATTTTGATAAAAAAGATGATATTGACCATTAAAATAAGAAAAACCATTTGGATCATTTAATAAGCCAGTTCTAGGTTCTATATGGTAATGAACATGCCAGGGAGAGTTAGAAATATTAGCTTTTATTATCTGAAATTCTTGTTCTGACCACTCATGATAAGGCCGGTAACGAATCTCCTTTGGTAAATCCATAGAGGTACTCCTTTGTTGAATTCTTAGATACTATACTAAACGTTTTCCTTTTAAAAATCAATATTTAACCTGTAATTTTTTTATTTTATGTCAAACGCTTGACATAAAATGTAAAGGTGCTAAAATGGTTATCAAGAGATAAAGCAGATTTATCAAAAGGAAAAAGGAGAATTTGCAAAGATGGACAATAGAGAAATTGCAAAGCAAGTCATCGAAGCTTTAGGTGGTCGTGAAAACATTAAAAGTGTTGCGCATTGTGCTACACGGTTAAGAGTTATGGTTATTGATGAATCAAAGATTGATAAAGGAAGAGCTGAAAACATTGAGAAAGTGAAAGGTGCTTTCTTTAATTCAGGACAGTACCAAATGATTTTTGGTACTGGTACTGTTAATAAGATTTATGATCAGGTGGTGGCTTTAGGCCTACCTACTTCCACTAAATCTGAAATGAAAAGCGAAGCAGCAAAACAAGGGAACTGGTTTCAACAAGCAATTCGTACTTTTGGGGATGTTTTTGTACCTATCATTCCAGCTATTGTAGCGACTGGTCTTTTCATGGGGCTCCGAGGCTTACTTGGCGCACTTGGAATTACTCTTCCAGAAGATTTGAATACCTATTCCCAAATTTTAACTGATACCGCCTTTATTGCGCTTCCGGCGTTGGTTGTTTGGTCAACCTTTCGAGTGTTTGGAGGAAGTCCGGTTATTGGTATCGTCCTTGGTTTCATGTTGATTTCAGGGTCTCTTCCCAATGCGTGGGCAGTTGCTTCAGCTGGGGATGTTAAACCAGCTATTTTCTTTGGTATTATTCCAGTTGTAGGCTTACAAGGTTCTGTTTTACCAGCGTTTATCATTGGTATAATCGGTGCGAAATTTGAAAAGTTAGTCCGTCGCTATGTTCCAGAAGTACTTGATCTTCTAGTAACGCCATTTGTAACTTTGCTGGTGATGTCAATTCTTGGCTTATTTGTTATTGGTCCAGTATTCCATGTTGTTGAAAACTACATCTTATTAGTTACAGATACTATTCTCGCTTTACCATTTGGATTACCTGGCTTACTTATCGGTGGTATTCATCAAGTCATTGTAGTTTCAGGTGTTCACCACATCTTTAATTTATTGGAATCACAATTGATTGCCCACAATGGGGCAAATCCTTTTAACGCTATTATCACAGCTGCCATGACTGCACAAGGAGCAGCAACAGTTGCTGTAGGCATGAAAACAAAAGATCCAAAACTAAGAGCCCTTGCTTTTCCAGCAGCTTTATCAGCTTTTCTAGGTATTACTGAGCCAGCTATTTTTGGGGTAAATTTACGTTACCGTAAGCCTTTCTTTCTTTCCTTGATTGCGGGGGCCATTGGTGGAGCAACAGCATCATTGCTTGGTTTGGCAGGAACTGGCTTTGGGATTACGATTATCCCTGGAACCCTGCTATACCTAAATGGCCAACTCTTGCCATATCTTTTAATGGTTGCCGTATCCTTTATTGCCGGTTTCACTTTAACTTATCTTTTTGGATTTGAGGATGAAAACGGTGAAGTAATCACTAGTAAGATTGAAACAAACGAACTTAGTGTTAATGCTAAACAAGAAGAAATTGTTTTTTCACCACTTGATGGTCAACTTTTATCACTTGATAAAGTTAGTGACCCTGTCTTTGCTTCAGGTGTTATGGGTAAAGGCGTAGCCATCAAACCAAGTGGGAATCATTTATATGCACCGCTTAATGGGCGAGTGGAGGTCGTTTTTGAAACTGGTCATGCTTTCGCTATCAAATCAACTATGGGAGCTGAAGTATTGATTCATGTTGGAATTGATACTGTTTCAATGGCGGGCCTTGGTTTTGAACCATTAGTGTCAGTTGGCCAAAATGTAAAAAAAGGGGACTTATTGGCTCGTTTTGATTCTGCTAAAATTAAAGCAGCTGGTTTGGATGATGTGACCATGGTTGTTCTGACAAACACTTCTGATTATAAAGAAGTTACTATTGTCGAAGCTACTGACCTTTCTCATGGTCAAGAACTTTTCGTTGCTCAGTAAAAGGTTAGCATAGTCTAACCTTTTTGGGATACTTTCTAAAAAATAGAAAGCTTAAAGTTGGCTAGGACAGCCTAAAAGTTTTCGCTAGTCAATGTAAAAAATTATTTTGAAAAAGGAGAAAAAATGACAGGCTTATATGGAAGCATTGAAGCAGGTGGTACTAAATTTGTCTGTGCTGTAGGTAACGATCAGTTCAAAATTATCAAACAAGCTCAATTTCCGACTACAAATGTTGAAGAAACAATTGCTAATTGTGTCACTTTTTTTTTGAATCTTTTCGTAATCAGCTGCTTGGTCTAGGGATTGGTTCTTTTGGTCCCATCGACAATAATCAAAAATCACCTACTTATGGCTATATTACTAATACTCCAAAAGAAGGTTGGTCAAATGTTGATTTAGTTAGTGAGTTTACAAAAGCTTTGTCAGTTCCTATTTTCTTTACAACTGATGTTAATAGTTCTGCCTATGGGGAAATGATAGCTAGACCTAACGTTAATAGCCTTGCTTATTATACCGTTGGTACTGGTATTGGTGCTGGGGCTATCCAAAAAGGTCAATTGATTGGAGGACTAGGCCATACTGAAGCAGGGCATACCTACGTGAAGCTTCATCCCTCAGATCTTAAAAAAGGCTTTACAGGTATTTGTCCATTTCACCAAGGATGTTTGGAAGGCTTGGCATCAGGTCCAAGTCTAGAGGCGAGAACAGGAGTCAAGGGGGAACGGTTGCTGCTTGACTCACCTGTTTGGGATATTCAGGCCTTCTATATTGCTCAAGCTGCTGTACAAGCAAGTATGCTCTATCGTCCAGAAGTTATCGTTTTTGGTGGCGGTGTGATGGCACAAAATCATATGCTTGAACGAGTACACCACCACTTTGAAGTCCTCTTAAATGGATATCTACCAGTGCCAAATTTGAAAACGTATATTGTCACACCGGCTGTTACAAATAATGGGTCCGCTACACTTGGAAATTTTGCTTTAGCTAAAAAAGTCTCGGGTAAATAATAAGGTTTGTGACATAGTCGAAAGTAGCGTTATAGACCATTTGGCTGACAGTGTCATATAAAGGAGGAAAATGGTATAATGAACCTATCTATTATCATATTCAAATGAAAGAGGAAGTTTATGTCAGAACCATTTTTCCTAAAATCTTGTATGCACGATAAAATTTGGGGTGGAACAAAATTAAGAGATATTTTTAATTATGATATTCCCACTGAAACAACAGGTGAATATTGGGCTATCTCAGCCCATCCAAATGGTGTTTCAACGATTATCAATGGACGATTTGCAGGTCAAAAACTTGATCGCGTTTTTATGGAGAACCCTGCTTATTTTGGGAACCCAAAAGAAAAAGTTTTTCCGCTATTGACAAAAATTTTAGATGCGAATGATTGGTTGAGTGTTCAAGTGCATCCTGATGATACCTATGCCATGGAGCATGAGGGGGAACTTGGAAAAACAGAATGTTGGTATATTATTTCCGCTGAACCTGGTTCTGAAATCATCTATGGTCATAATGCTAAAAGTAAAGAAGAATTGGAAACTATGATTGAAGCTGGCGATTGGGAACGTTTGTTGACAAGAATTCCCGTTGAAGCTGGTGACTTCTTCTATGTTCCAAGTGGTACCATGCATGCTATTGGTAAAGGGATTATGATTCTTGAAACGCAACAGTCCAGCGATACTACTTATCGTGTTTATGATTTTGACCGTAGAGACGCCAAGGGTCAATTGCGTGACTTGCATATAAAACAGTCGGTTGATGTCTTGACAATTGGTAAGCCTAAAAATAGCGTACCTGCCACTCTTGTCTTAGACCATATTGTGACTAGCACCTTAGTTTCTAACCCCTTTTTTACAGTCTACAAATGGGTAATTGATGGTCTAGTAGACATGCGACAGACAGCTCCATATTTACTTGTTAGTGTTTTAGAAGGACAAGGGCAATTGTCAGTAGGTGCAGAAGCATATGATGTCAAAAAAGGGATGCACTTTATCTTGCCTAACGATGTTAAAAAGTGGACTTTTGAAGGACAACTAGAGATGATTGTTAGTCATCCCAACGCTTTATAATTATTAGACATTATCATAGAAAAATTAACGAGAGAAAGGGGATAGAGAGCGAATCCCTTTTCTCTTTTCCTTTATTGGGTTTTCTTGTACTAGTTCCTTAATTATGTTAAAATGAACTGATAAGATGATCGAAAGGAATTAGAATGGCCAATATTCTACGCAAAGTCATTGAAAATGACAAAGGCGAACTAAGAAAATTAGAAAAAATTGCAAAGAAAGTTGAATCTTACGCAGATCAGATGGAAGCACTATCTGACCAAGATTTACAAGCAAAAACACCAGAATTTAAAGAGCGTTATCAGAATGGGGAAACCCTTGAACAATTGTTACCAGAGGCTTTTGCAGTTGTACGTGAAGCTGCTAGACGTGTTCTAGGTTTATATCCTTATCGTGTACAGATTATGGGGGGGATTGTCCTTCATAATGGGGACGTTCCCGAAATGCGCACAGGTGAAGGTAAAACATTAACAGCAACGATGCCGGTTTACTTAAATGCCATCGCTGGTGAAGGTGTACACGTTATCACGGTTAATGAGTATCTATCGACCCGTGATGCTACTGAAATGGGCGAGGTTTATAGTTGGCTTGGTCTCTCTGTAGGGATTAATTTAGCAGCTAAATCTCCGGCAGAAAAACGTGAAGCGTATCTTTGTGATATTACTTATTCAACCAATTCAGAAGTTGGGTTTGATTACCTTCGGGATAACATGGTTGTGCGTCAAGAAGATATGGTTCAGCGTCCATTGAACTACGCTCTAGTTGATGAAGTTGACTCTGTATTGATTGACGAAGCTAGAACGCCTTTGATTGTTTCAGGTGCCGTTAGCTCAGAAACCAATCAATTATACGTGCGCGCTGACATGTTTGTCAAAACTCTTAATGCTGATGACTATATTATTGATGTACCAACAAAAACAATTGGTCTTAATGATTCAGGAATTGATAAAGCGGAATCTTACTTTAACTTAAATAATCTTTATGATATTGAAAATGTTGCTTTAACCCACTTTATTGATAATGCACTTCGCGCTAATTACATCATGCTACTTGATATTGACTATGTAGTTAGTGAAGATGGTGAAATTCTGATTGTTGACCAATTTACGGGTCGGACCATGGAGGGTCGTCGTTTCTCAGACGGCTTACACCAAGCTATTGAGGCTAAAGAAGGTGTCCGTATCCAAGAAGAGTCTAAAACCAGTGCTTCAATTACTTATCAAAACATGTTTCGTATGTACAAGAAACTTGCAGGAATGACGGGTACTGCCAAGACAGAAGAAGAGGAATTCCGCGAAGTTTATAACATGCGAATCATCCCGATCCCAACCAACAAACCCGTTGCACGTTTAGATCATACAGACCTTCTTTATCCAACTTTAGAATCAAAATTTAAAGCGGTTATTGCCGACGTTAAGGCTCGTCATGAAAAAGGGCAACCCGTTTTAGTTGGTACAGTAGCTGTCGAAACTAGTGATTACATTTCAAAACAGCTGGTCGCTGCTGGCGTCCCTCATGAAGTGTTGAATGCTAAAAACCACTTCAAGGAAGCTCAAATTATCATGAACGCTGGGCAACGCGGTGCTGTTACTATTGCAACCAATATGGCTGGTCGTGGTACAGATATCAAACTTGGCGAGGGTGTTCGTGAATTAGGCGGACTTTGTGTAGTTGGTACAGAACGCCATGAAAGCCGCCGTATTGATAACCAATTACGTGGGCGTTCTGGTCGTCAGGGAGACCCAGGAGAGTCACAGTTCTACTTATCTTTAGAAGATGATTTGATGAGGCGTTTTGGTTCAGATCGGATTAAAGCATTCTTAGATAGAATGCGTGTAGAAGAAGAAGATGCTGTTATTAAGTCACGAATGTTGGCACGACAAGTTGAATCTGCTCAAAAACGTGTTGAAGGAAACAACTATGATACTCGTAAGCAAGTTCTTCAATATGATGATGTCATGCGTGAACAACGTGAAATCATTTATGCTAATCGCCGCGATGTGATTACAGCAAACCGTGATCTAGGCCCTGAAATTAAAGCTATGATCAAACGGACAATCAAACGAACAGTTGAAGCTCATACACGTAGCAATCGTAAGGATGCTATTGATGCTATTGTCGCTTTTGCGCGAACAAATATTGTACCAGAAGACTCTATTTTTGCTAAAGACCTTCGTCAATTAAAAGATGATCAGATTAAAGAATTACTGTATGAGCGTGCCCTTGATATCTATGATAGTCAGATAGCTAAGTTACATACTCAAGAAGCTGTTTTAGAATTCCAAAAAGTTTTGCTGTTAATGATTGTCGATAACAAGTGGACAGAACATATTGATGCTCTAGATCAATTACGTAATTCTGTTGGTTTACGTGGTTACGCTCAAAACAATCCAGTTGTTGAATATCAAGCTGAAGGTTTCAAGATGTTCCAGGATATGATTGGTGCTATTGAGTTTGATGTGATGCGAACTATGATGAAAGCGCAAATCCATGAACAAGAAAGAGAACGTGCAAGTCAGTATGCAACTACAACCGCAACACAAAATATTTCTGCTCAATCTACAAATAGCATGACAGATTCTTCTCCGGACTTTACACATGTTAAACGGAATGATCCATGTCCATGCGGTTGCGGTAAGAAATTTAAAAATTGTCATGGTCGCAAAGCTTTTAATAACTAATTCCAATCCTAGATGTTTTCTGATAATAGTGATGAAGCTAAGCTTAAGGCTTGGCTTCATAGACTTTTCCAATCTAGTAAGATAAAAATAATGATCAATTAAGGTAAGAAAATGATTATTGGACACGGTATTGATTTGCAAGAAATTTCAGCTATTGAGCGGGCTTACCAGCGTAATCCTAGATTTGCTCAAAAGGTTTTAACTCCAAGGGAACTCGTAATTTTTGAGACTTATAACAGTAAAAGACGTATAAGCTACTTAGCTGGGCGTTGGTCGGCCAAGGAAGCCTTTTCTAAAGCTATGGGATCTGGAATTGGAAAACTTAGTTTCCAAGATATAGAAGTGACTTCGGATGAGAAAGGGAAGCCTTATTTTAGCCAATCACCTTTTAGAGGGAGAAGCTTTTTAAGTATTTCTCATAGTGGGGATTTTGTCCAGGCAAGTGTGATATTGGAGGAAGAATAATGATCTCAAGTATACATCGTCCAACAGTGGCAACTGTTGATTTAAAGGTTATTCAGAATAATATTAAAGCTGTACAAGGCCATATCCCTAAAGACACAAAAATCTATGCAGTGGTAAAAGCTAATGCTTATGGGCATGGAGCAGTAGAAGTTTCTAAAGCTATTGATAAAGAAGTTGATGCATATTGTGTCTCTAACTTAGATGAAGCTTTAGAATTAAGACAGGCAGGTATCAGCAAAGAAATTTTGGTTTTAGGTGTAGTACTAGCTGATGATTTGCTTTTAGCAATTGAAAATCAAATAACCATAACAGTGGCTAGTCAAGAGTGGTTGGACGATGCACAGGCTTTTCTTGGTGGTGATCTGACTAACTTGCATGTCCATGTCAAGGTTGACTCTGGTATGGGGAGAATTGGTGTCCGTAGCTTAGCTGAAGCAGATCAGTTAATTGCTCATTTACGCCAAGCTAAAGTCATTGTTGATGGGATTTTCACTCATTTTGCTACAGCTGATGAAGCGGATACTAGAAAATTTGAAACACAATTAAACTTCTTTACAGACTTAGTTAATCATTTGACTTATAAACCTGCGTTGGTTCATGCTAGCAATTCAGCAACAAGTCTTTGGCACAGTGACACTATCTTTAATGCGGTTCGGTTAGGAATTGCCATCTATGGGTCAAACCCAAGTGGTAGTGAGCTTAACCTACCTTACCCGTTGAAGCCGGCTTTATCTTTGAGATCACGTTTGGTCCACGTTAAAGAGATTCATGCTGGAGATACTGTTGGCTACGGAGCAACCTATACAGCTACTGAAACTGAATTTGTCGGTACTATCCCTATTGGTTACGCAGATGGCTGGACTAGGGATTTGCAAGGTTTCGAGGTACTAATCGATGGTCAATTTTGCCAAATCATAGGAAGGGTATCAATGGACCAAATTACGGTCAGATTACCAAAAGTTTATGAAATTGGTAAGTTAGTGACCTTAATCGGAACAAGTGGTGATCAGGAGATTACAGCGACAGACTTAGCTGAAAAAAAAGGCACTATTAACTACGAAGTGCTCTGCCTCTTAAGCGATCGTATTCCCAGAGAGTACCAGTAGTGAAATAAAGATGAAACTCTTGTATAATAATTACAAGAGTTTTTTGACTAAAATAGAAGGTATAACTATGCATTTACATTCGCCACTTTCGGAGTTGAAAGGTTTTGGACCTAAATCAGCTGAAAAATTTCAAAAATTAGATATTTTTACAATTGAAGAGTTATTGCTTTACTACCCTTTTCGCTATGAAGATTTTAAGAGTAAATCTGTTTTTGATTTGCAAGATGGAGAAAAGGCTGTACTGAAAGGGAAAGTTGTAACACCTGCAACGGTTCAGTATTATGGTTTTAAACGCAACCGATTAAGCTTCAAAATCAAAGAAGATGACTTGGTAATAGCCATTAATTTTTTTAATCAACCATACTTAGCTGATAAAGTTGAATTAGATAAGGAAGTGGCTATTTTTGGTAAATGGGATCAAAAAAAGACGAGTTTAACGGGTATGAAATTTCTGATGAGCCTTGAAGATGACTTACAACCGGTTTATCATGTGGCACAAGGCGTTAGCCAAACGGCTTTAATCAAAGCTATCAAATCAGCTTTTGATACGAATCTATTGTCAGAAATAGAAGAAAATATTCCTGAACTTTTGGTTCAAAAATATCGGTTAATGGGAAGACAAGAAGCAATTCGGGCGATGCATTTTCCAGCGGATTTACCAGAATACCGTCAGGCACTTCGTCGTATTAAGTTTGAAGAACTCTTCTATTTTCAAATGCAGTTACAGGTACTTAAGCATGCTAATAAATCAGCCACTTCTGGTTTAGCGATAGCTTATGACCAAAGAGCTTTAGAACAAGTTATTGCAAGCTTGCCTTTTTCCTTAACAGGGGCACAACTAAAAAGTTTAGAAGAAATTTTGAAGGATATGGCTAGTGGGCAACATATGAACCGTCTTTTACAAGGAGATGTTGGTTCAGGTAAAACAGTGATTGCGAGTTTAGCCATGTACGCGGCCTATACAGCTGGCTATCAGTCTGCACTCATGGTACCAACGGAAATCTTAGCAGAACAACATTATCAGAGTTTGACAAGTCTTTTTCCAGAACTATCAATTGCCATTCTGAAATCTGGTATGAAAGCAGCAGCTAAGAGAAGTGCTTTGACAGCTATTGCAGATGGTTCAGTCGATATGATTGTGGGCACCCACGCTCTAATTCAAGATGCTGTTCAGTACCATAAACTTGGTTTAGTGATTACTGATGAACAGCATCGATTTGGGGTGAAACAGCGACGTATTTTCCGTGAAAAAGGTGAAAATCCCGATGTTCTCATGATGACAGCAACACCTATCCCAAGGACATTAGCTATCACAGCTTATGGAGAAATGGATGTCTCCATAATTGATCAACTACCAGCAGGACGTAAACCCATTGTGACACGGTGGGTTAAGCATCAACAGCTCGATGATGTTCTAACGTGGATGCGTCAGGAAATTGCTAAAGGTGCCCAAGTTTATGTGATTTCCCCCTTGATTGAAGAGTCAGAGGCATTAGATTTAAAAAATGCTGTCGCTTTGGAACAAGAGTTGAAAAACTACTTTCAAGGAGATGCAAGAATTGCCCTGATGCATGGTAAAATGAAAAATGAAGATAAAGATGCTATTATGCAAGCCTTTAAAAATCAAGAAATTGATTTATTAGTTTCAACAACGGTTATTGAAGTCGGTGTCAATGTGCCAAACGCAACAATTATGCTTATCATGGATGCAGACCGTTTTGGATTGAGTCAATTACATCAGCTAAGAGGAAGGGTAGGACGGGGTCATAAACAGTCTTATGCTCTATTGGTAGCTAACCCCAAAACAGAAACAGGTAAGGAACGCATGCGTATTATGACCGAGACTAATGATGGTTTTATTCTTGCAGAAGCTGATTTGAAAATGCGTGGTTCCGGTGAAATCTTTGGTACTAGACAATCGGGTATTCCAGAATTTAAAATAGCAGATTTGCTAGAAGACTATCCGATTCTTGAGGAAGCACGTCGGGTGGCAAGTGAAATAGCTAGTCAACCCAACTGGCAAACTGATCAGAGGTGGCAAAAAATTGTTAAGAATCTTAACCAAAAGAATTCTTTTGACTAGGATAAAAACTTAAAAGTCTGTCAAATATCAGAAAACAATAACGAAAAATGATACAATATTAAGGGAATAAGGACAAAAAGGAGAAGCGGATGGCAAAACAAATAATAGGGGCAACCAATGTAGAAGGGTCGCGCATTGTCTTAGGTTGTATGCGGATGGCGGCTCTAGAGGTCAAACAAGCTGAAGAAACCATCAGAACAGCCTTAGATGAAGGAATTTCTTTTATTGATCATGCTGACATTTATGGTAATGGAGAATCTGAAATTCGTTTTGCTCAGGCAGCCAAGAATTTAGGGATATCCCGTGATGCCTATCTTTTACAATCAAAATGTGGTATTCGTAAAGGCTACTTTGATTTTTCAAAGGACCATATTATTGCATCAGTAGAGGGTATTTTACAGCGTTTAGAAACAGACTACTTAGATTTTTTGCTCCTTCATCGACCAGATGTGTTAGTTGAACCTGAAGAAGTAGCGGAAGCTTTTACGCAATTAAAAAAAGCTGGGAAGATTAGATATTTTGGTGTTAGTAACCAAAACCGCTACCAAATGGAATTACTACAAGCTTATATGGATCAAAAGCTTGTAGTTAATCAAATGCAGTTATCACCAGCTCACACACCTATGTTTGATTCGGCTTTAAATGTTAATATGCGTAATCAAGCAGGCATTGACCGAGATAACGGTGTGGTTGACTACTGTCGTCTCAATAAAGTGACCATTCAAGCCTGGTCACCATTTCAGATTGATTTGGATAAAGGCCTCTTTACGGGCAATCCAGATTATCAAGAATTAAATGAAACAATAGCAAACTTAGCTGATCAGTATAGGGTTAGTGCAGAGGCTATCGTTATTGCATGGATTTTACGTCATCCGGCCCAAATGCAAGCTATTGTTGGTTCCATGAATCCTGATCGTCTCAGAAAAATTGCTCAGGCACATTCTGTCAACCTCTCTCGTGCAGAGTGGTATGATATCTACACAAGCGCAGGCAATTCACTTCCATAATAAAAAAAACCTAGCTAGTTACTACTAGCTAGGTTTTTGGCTTGTTTTATCCTTCAATATAATCTCTTAAAGCTTGGCCTTTTAGACCAGCATTAAGGGCAATTAAAAGTTTGAGACGTGCTTTGGGTGCGTTCAACTCTTTGACAAACATGACTCCAGCATTTTGTAGCATGGCCCCTCCTCCTTGATAGGCATAAACAGGTTCTGCAATTCCGTTAAAGCAACGAGAAACGAGGACTACGGGAATCCCCCAAGTGATTAATTTTTCAAGTTCGGGTGCGGCATGTGGAGGAATATTACCAGCGCCAAGAGCTTCAATGACAAGACCTTGGATATTATTGGGACTTAATAAACTCAGGATACTTCCATCTCCCATCCCTGCATAGGCTTTAATAATAGGAACAGTACCTGTAATGGTTTGTAAGTCAAATCGGACGCGAGGTTCTGCTGTTTTGAAAAAAAGCAAATCCTGTTTCATGATAATTCCTAAGGGGCCATGGGTAGGTGTTTGAAAAGTAGAGATATTTGTGGTATGAGTTTTGGTTACATATTTTGCAGCATGGATTTCATCATTCATGACAACAAGAACCCCTTTGCCTCTTGCTTTATCATGGCTAGCTACTCGAAGCGCTGTTAAATAATTATAAATACCATCACTTCCAACTTCGTTTGAACTCCGCATGGCACCGGTAATGATAACTGGGATATCGGGGAGTGCCATAGTATCTAAGAAATAAGCAGTTTCTTCTAGGGTATCCGTACCATGTGTAATAACGATACCATCGTAGCTATCAGCTTCCTCTTTGATCTTGTGATAAAGTGCTAACATATGCTTGGGAGTAATATGGGGGCTGGGTAAATTGAAGAAGTCAATGACTGTTAATTGAATATTTTCTAACTCCAATCCAACCTGAGTCATGGGGTTGATTTGATTTGGAGAAATATTTCCGCTCGCATCGGCTTGCATGGAAATTGTTCCTCCAGTGTGCAATACTAGAATTTGTTTCATTATTTGTCATTCTTCCTTCGAAATATGTTATAATCTATTCTATCATAAATAGAAGTGAGTAAAAAAGGTTTTGACAATTAAAGCAGTCTTTTTTGACATTGATGGTACCCTTTTAAATGACCGAAAAAATGTTCAAAAAACAACACAACAAGCCATTCAAAGTTTAAAAAAACAAGGTATAATGGTGGGCCTAGCAACTAGCCGTGGGCCTGGTTTTGTGCAACCTTTTTTAGAAAACTTTGGTCTTGATTTTGCGGTTACCTATAATGGTCAATATATCTTAACTCGGGACAAGATTCTCTATCAAAACCAATTACCAAAATCTCTCATTTATCGTGTGATTCGTTATGCTAGCGACAAGAAAAAGGAAGTCTCGCTAGGGACAGCTTCAGGATTAGCTGGTTCGCGCATCATTGATATGGGAACAAGTCAATTTGGACAAGTGGTTTCTAGTATTGTTCCAAGAGGTATGGTAACGACAGTTGAGAGTAGTTTTAAGAATCTTATCCGACGTGTGAAACCACAGAGTTTTAATAACTTGGTAACGATTATGAGGGAGCCGATTTATCAAATTGTTATGGTTGCCTCTACCCAAGAAACGACTGAGATTAAAGAAAAGTTTCCTCATGTTAAAATTACAAGAAGTAGTCCGTATTCAATTGATTTAATTTCTCTGGACCAGTCTAAGATTAAAGGAATTGAGCGGCTTGGGGAAATGTTTGGCTTTGAATTATCAGAAGTTATGGCCTTTGGCGATTCAGATAATGACATTGAAATGCTCAATGGGGTCGGTGTTGGTGTTGCCATGGGGAATGCTGATGATCTCTTAAAAGCAGGTGCTAGCTTTGTGACAGCATCTAATAATAATGGAGGTATTTCAAAAGCTCTCGCTCATTATGGCCTCATTCATTTTGATGTTGAAAAAAGCTTCAAAAGTCGTGATGATAACTTTAATAAAGTTAAAGATTTCCACCGCCTGATGGATGGTGATACTATTGAAACGCCGAAGGGTTATACATTAAAAGATGCTAGCCACCGTGCAGACTTCAAAATTGAAGAGTTGGTAGAATTTGTCTATGCAACTAGTCAAGGTGACAAGAATAAATTTACGCAGGCGTTGATCGATATGCACTCGGCAATTGATAAAGCCGCTATTAAAGTACAATCTAAAGATAGTAATGAGTCACCACTTGTTGGGCAAGTAGATGCCTTAACGGATTTGCTTTACTTTACTTATGGGTCTTTTGTTTTGATGGGAGTAGACCCACAACCCATTTTTGAAACGGTTCATGAATCTAACATGGGTAAAATTTTCCCTGATGGAAAGGCCCATTTTGATCCAGTAACACATAAAATTTTGAAGCCTGATAATTGGGAAGAACAATACGCACCGGAAAAATCAATTAAAAAAGAGCTAGATAAACAGTTGCAAAAATCTTTACAGCGCTTAGAAAAAGAAAAAGCTTAAGTAGTTAGATCTACTTAAGCTTTATTTTATAAGGTTTTATTGTTATCTCTGACCACTAATAAATCGACTTTAGCGTGACGCATAATGTACTCAGAAGAAGAGCCAACCAAGAGTCGCTCAAAGGTATTTAAACCAGTCGCACCAACCATGATAAGGTCAACCTTTTCTCGGTCGGGAATGTCATGTGCTAATAGGTTTTTAGGATTGCCAAATTCAATGACTTGTTTAACGTTAGTCACTCCGCGCTCGCGGGCTTGTTTTTCTAGATCAACAAGTACCTCTTTTGCTTCTTGTTCTAACTTATCATAGATGTAAGTATCGAAAGTAGCAACACTTTGTAAGGCTCTAGTATCAATAACGTGAGCGAGGATTAATTCAGCTTGATTTCGTAAGGCAACATTTACACCTTTATTGAAGGCAAGCTCAGACTCGAAAGAACCATCAACGGCAACTAAAATGTGTTCATATTTTTGGATCATATAGAAGACCTCCTTTTTATTGCAAGATTACTGTTTTCTATCTACTCTTACCCTATTATACCTTATTTGAGGAAGATTTGAAAGCGGTTAATGTTTTTTCAGAAATAGTTTTAGCATCATTTTTCACATCAAAACCTTTGGTAATTTCTTTTTATTTTTTTGCTTTTTGTTATAATGTTAGGTACGAGGTAGAAGTTATGAAAATTTTTGAGAAATCATCAAAATTAGAACATGTTGCTTATGATATTCGTGGACCGGTTTTAGAAGAAGCAGAACGGATGATGGCGAATGGCGAAAAAATTCTGCGTTTAAATACTGGAAACCCAGCTGCTTTTGGTTTTGAAGCCCCTGATGAAGTCATCCGTGATTTAATTATGAATGCGCGAGACAGTGAAGGTTATTCTGATAGTCGAGGCATTTTTTCTGCTCGTAAGGCTATTATGCAATATTGTCAACTGAAACATTTTCCAGATGTTGATATTAACGATATTTATTTAGGAAATGGGGTTTCTGAATTAATCTCTATGTCTTTACAAGCTCTACTAGACAACGGAGATGAAGTCTTAGTCCCAATGCCTGACTATCCCCTTTGGACGGCTTGTGTTAGCCTTGCAGGTGGTCGTGCTCGTCATTATATTTGTGATGAGGAAGCTGATTGGTACCCTGACATAGATGATATAAAATCAAAAATTACAGATCGAACTAAAGCTATTGTTGTTATTAACCCTAATAACCCGACAGGCTCACTTTATCCTAAAGAACTCTTGGAAGAAATTGTTGCTATTGCGCGTGAACATCAATTAATTATTTTTGCTGATGAGATTTATGATCGATTGGTGATGGATGGAGGAGAACATGTTGCCATCGCTAGCTTAGCTCCAGATGTTTTCTGTGTTTCGATGAACGGCTTGTCCAAGTCTCACCGAATTGCAGGTTTTCGTGTTGGGTGGATGGTGCTTTCAGGGCCTAAAGAACATGTACGGGGTTATATTGAAGGTATCAATATGTTAGCCAATATGCGTCTTTGTTCAAACGTTTTGGCTCAACAAGTGGTTCAAACTTCTTTAGGTGGGCATCAATCAGTAGATGAATTGTTATTGCCAGGTGGCCGTATTTATGAGCAACGTAATTTTATGTATGAAGCCATAAATAGTATTCCGGGACTTTCAGCTGTCAAGCCCAAAGCTGGACTTTACATTTTCCCTAAAATTGATCGTCAAATGTATCGGATTGATGATGATGAACAATTTGTTTTGGATTTACTAAAACAAGAGAAGGTCATGTTAGTGCATGGTCGTGGATTTAATTGGAAGGAGCCTGATCATTTTCGGATTGTTTATCTTCCTCGAGTGGAAGAGTTAGCAGATGTTCAAGCTAAAATTACACGGGTTCTACAACAGTACAAACGCTAATTCAATTCTCATATTGACCTTATTATGATTTAATCACCAATTACTTCAAGTGCTAGTAATGAGAGAAATTGGCTAGGAGTAAGTTGATACAAGAATTGTAGAAATAATAAAAAATTTTCTGATAATTTCTTGCTAAAACTAAGCCCCTTTGGTATAATTGAGACGAAATATATCAAAAGAAATAGGTGACTTATGCCCAACTTATTAGAAAAAACTCGTAAAATTACTTCAATTCTTCAACGTTCTGTAGATAGTCTTGATGCTGAATTACCATATAATATTATGGCTTCTCGATTAGCGGATATTATTGATTGCAATGCTTGTATTATAAATGGTGGTGGTACCCTTTTGGGATACGCTATGAAGTACAAGACAAACAATGATCGTGTCGAGGAATTTTTTGAAGCTCAGCAATTTCCAGAGTCATATGTTAAAGCGGCTAGCCGAGTGTATGATACTGAGGCTAACTTGCCAATTGATAATGAATTGACTATCTTCCCTATTGAATCTAAGGAGACTTATCCAGAAGGTTTAACAACTATTGCCCCAATTTATGGTGGTGGTATGCGTTTGGGTTCATTAATTATTTGGCGTAATGACAAGAAATTTAATGATGATGACTTGATTCTGATTGAAATTTCTAGTACCGTAGTAGGTATTCAGTTATTGAATCTCCAAACTGAAAACTTGGAGGAGACAATTCGTAAACATACTGCTGTTAATATGGCGATGAATACTTTGTCATATTCAGAAATGAAAGCTGTAGCGGCTATTTTAGGAGAATTAGATGGAAATGAAGGCCGCCTAACAGCTTCAGTGATTGCTGATCGTATCGGTATCACACGTTCAGTAATTGTTAATGCACTGCGTAAATTGGAGAGCGCGGGTATTATTGAAAGCCGTTCTTTAGGAATGAAGGGTACTTATCTTAAAGTTATTAATGAAGGTATCTTCGAAAAACTAAAGGAAATCTAAAATAATGACAAAGGCTTTAATTTCAATCGATTACACTTACGATTTTGTGGCTGATGATGGTAAATTAACCGCAGGAAAAGCAGCACAAGCTATTTCAGAAGGAATCTTTCAGGTCACTAAGAGGGCTTTTGAAGAGGGAGACTACGTTTTCTTCGCTATTGATTGCCATGATGCAGCTGACCCTTTTCATCCTGAAAGTAAGCTCTTTCCGCCACATAATCTTAAGGGGTCAAATGGACGGAACCTCTATGGTTCGCTGGGGTCCTATTATCAGGAAATTAAGGCTGATTCAAAGGTATTTTGGTTAGACAAGAGGCATTATTCTGCCTTCTCAGGTACGGATTTGGATATTCGTCTGCGCGAACGGAAGGTTGATACATTGATTCTAACTGGAGTTTTGGCAGACACTTGCGTCTTACATACTGCCATTGATGCCTATAATCTAGGTTATCAGATTGTGATTCCATCTTCGGCTGTGGCTAGTCTGACAGAGGAAAGCAAAACTTGGGCACTAGAACATTTTGAACATGTCTTAGGAGCTAAGATAACATAGAATAATAATAAAGACATGATTAAAATCATGTCTTTATTTTTTGATAATTAAATTGATTGCTTGGTTGATGCGCTCTTCTTGAAGTTCAGGATTATCTACTGGATTTTCGATAACCTGAGTGATTCTATTCCCAATGATAACTCCCATGGTACTATTGATGCTAGATCTGATAGCAGTTAACTGGGTAATAATTTCGAAACACGTTTTCTCATCTTCAATCATTTTTTGGACGCCTCGAAGTTGTCCCTCTGTACGTTTCAATCTATTAATAATGTCTTTTTTCTCGGACCTCATATATACCTCACTTCTCTAGCCATTATACGTGGTGAAGTAGCCTTTGTCAATTCTTTCTGAAGTGCTTTGGTTGACTGAGTATAGGATAGATGTTATCATTAGAATACCATATATGGTATTCTAAATTACTGTTTCTTCTGATTACTTTCGTGTTATAAAGTTAAGGAATGGCCAATCGTCTAGACTAGTGATTTAAGACGCTTGATGATTTTAAATTTAGATGAAGCTTGTGCTCTTTATAGAAGTTATGACTTAAAAAGGATAGGTGATGATGAAAACTGAAAGTATCATGGCACTAGCAGATCAATTAGCAGCAGGATCGATTGAATTGATTGATGTGAGTGAGAAAGAAGAATTTGCTTTAGGTCATGTTCCAAGCGCTGTTAATCTCCCCTTAAGTCAATTGGATGACTATTACCAGTCCCTTTCAAAAGATAAAACTCTTCATATTATTTGTCAATCTGGTCATCGATCTCAAAGGGCTTGTGAATTTTTGGCAACTAAGGGTTATCATGTTGTTAATGTTGAAGGTGGTATGGTTACTTGGTTATGGCCACTAGAAAATTAAAAAGCTGTCTATTTCATTTGAAGTAGATAGCTTTTTAATTTGTTAAACTGATATGATAATTGGGCTGGACTTTTAAAGATATACTACTGATTTTCAATTAATAGGGGTAAAAACCATGACCTGCGACTTTACCAAGGTATCCTTTATCAATGAATTCTTCTTTTAACATTTTGGCTAAATGAGCGTGTAAACTATCTGGGTTTTCAGTAGTATCAGCATAATTTTTGAGGATATTATAGGCTGTTTCAATACCGATGATATCTAGAATTTCCAAAGGTCCATAAGGCGCTCCAGTACCTAATTTCCAGGCTTGATCAATAGTTTTTGAATCGGCAACTTTCTTATAGTAAAGTGTTAAAGCGGATTCTAAAAATGGGACAAGTATTGAATTTAAAACATAACCTGGCTGTTCCTGCTTGAGTTCTAAAGGAATCATGCCAATTTGTTGGGCAAACTCTAAGACTGTTTGATGTGTTTTGGAACTTGTATGCTCATGTCCCATAATTTCAACAATGTTATTTTGCCAGATATTATTAGCAAAGTGCAGCGCAATAAACTGTTCAGGACGGCCGGTCACTTGTGCAAATTCACTTGGCAGTAGTGTGGAGGAGTTAGTTGCAAAAATAGTTTTTTTAGGAGCAAGGTGACTTAGTTTTTGATAAAAGTCTTTTTTAACCTTGGCTTGTTCAGGAACAGCTTCAATCACAAGGTCAGCCTCTTCGACAGCTTTTGCTAAATCTGTTGAGAAGTGAATCTCACGAGGGAGTTCCTCAACTAATTCAAGTGATTGATTCACTTTTTCTAGAAAGACATCATCCAATTTAGGGAGTAGATTTTTATTATAGGAAAGATTCTCAACTTTTTCACTGTAATTGTTTTTGGCGACCAATATTTCATCTTTATATAGAGAAGCAAGGTGTTTAATCTTTGCTTTACCACGCTCTATAGCCTGCTCATCAATATCATAGATGGTCACTTCAAAGCCTTTATAGGCTGTTTGGAAAGCAATTTGGCTGCCTAAAACGCCACTACCGGCGACTGTAACTCGTTTAATTGTCATAAAAACACCTCCAAATATTTTTCTGTAAACGTTTACAGATGCATTCTATCAGATAAAAGTGAAAATCACAAGCAAATAGTAGATACAAATAAAGTTCTTTTTTCAATTTTAACCTTGAATTTTAAAAAACGAAGTATTATAATATACTATATAATAAATAGTATATCACATTTAAGAAGGTGGTGGGTATTATTCAACTAACTAAAAGACAAGAAGAGATTAGTCAGATTGTTCAGCAAAACCAACCTATTACAGGTGAAAAAATTGCTGACCTATTGCATGTAACGCGTGCAGCTCTCCGATCAGACTTGGTTGTTTTAACCATGCTAGGACTATTGGATGCTAAACCAAAGGTCGGGTACTTTTACGTAGGATTGGAGAATCAAAAAAACGAATATTACCATTTTAAAGATACGACAGTATCCGATATTATGGGGATACCTTTAACGTCACATCAGGCAGATTCAGTATATGAGGTGATTGTCAAAATTTTTATGGAGGATGCAGGTTGTGCTTTTATTCTAGATGATGATGGTTTTCTTTGTGGCGTGGTTTCGCGCAAAGATTTACTCAAAGCCAGTATTGGTGGTGGGGATTTATTCAATATTCCGATAGGGATGATAATGACTCGCGTACCAAATATTGCAACTGTTCTGGAGTCTGACTTTGTTTTTGAAGCCACCGAAAAATTAGTTCAACGGCAAGTTGACAGTCTACCAGTTATTCGTTTGGTAGAGAATGGAAAAGCCCGTGTAGTCGGGAAGTTTTCTAAGACGATCATCACAAAACTCTTTTTAGAGCTAAAAGAGTAAGAAGGAGGCGCTATGGACGACCAACTATCACTCTATATTATTTCTGACTCATTAGGAGAAACTGCTAGAGCTATTGCTAATGCCTGTATGCAACAATTCCCTCAACATGAAAATTGGCAGTTTGAACGTTTCTCTTATATAAATACTAAGGAGCTTTTAGATGAGGTTTTTGAAAAAGCTAAAACAAAAAATGTTTGTCTTATGTTTAGTTTAGTGGATGATGACCTTGCAAATTACGCTCAGCAACGTTCAGAAAAGGAAAATTTTGTCTATGTTGACCTCTTATCCAATGTTATTAAGGCGATGTCAAAAATTTCTGGATTGGCGCCTCTAGGTCAACCAGGGCTTTTAAGGAAACTGGATCGAGAATATTTTAGACGTGTTGAAGCTATTGAGTTCGCTGTGAAATATGATGATGGTAAAGATCCGCGAGGTATTTTAATAGCAGATTTAGTTCTTTTAGGAATCTCTCGGACGTCAAAAACACCTTTAAGCATGTTTCTTGCCGATAAACACGTCAAGGTTGTTAATATTCCTTTAATTCCAGAGGTACCAATACCGAAGGAAATTTATGAGATTGATCCTAAGAAAATTATTGGTTTGACCAATTCCGTAGAGCGCCTGAGCCAGGTTCGAAAAGAACGACTGAAATCCATGGGAATCTCTAGTTCAATTTCTTATGCAAATTGTGACCGTATTTATGAAGAAACACGCTATGCAGAAAAGCTTATGCGTCAGTTAAAATGTCCAATCATTGACGTTTCTGACAAAGCGATTGAAGAAACAGCAACGATCATTTTGGAAATATTGGAAAAATAATAGTTTTTAAATTGGAGGAGAATATGAGAGGAAAGTTTGTGTATCCTTTTTCGGAAGGTCATAAAGATATGAAGTCTTTGTTAGGTGGTAAAGGGGCTAATTTGGCAGAAATGACTGGGATTGGCTTGCCAGTGCCTCAAGGATTTACCATTACGACAGAAGCATGTAATGATTATTATAATAGTGGGGAACTAATCCGTTCAGAAATTTTACAAGAGATTGACCAAGCTTTAGTGACTTTAGAAAAAGAACAAGGAAAAGGCCTTGGGAGTGACCAAGATCCCCTTTTGGTATCTGTTCGTTCGGGCGCTGTTTTTTCGATGCCAGGAATGATGGACACTATTCTTAATCTGGGGCTTAATGATACTAGTGTAAAAGGTTTAATCGCTGTAACTCAGAATGAGCGTTTTGCTTACGATTCTTATCGTCGCTTTATCCAAATGTTTGCAGATGTTGCTATTGGTATTTCAAAATATAAATTTGATGCGGTCTTAGAGCGAGCAAAAGAAGAAAAAGGTATCCAAAACGATACCGAATTAAGCAGTCAGGACTTACAAGAAATTGTAACCGCATACAAACAAATTTATTTAGATGAAACCGGAGAAGCTTTCCCACAACAGCCCAAAGAACAATTAGTGTTAGCCATTGAAGCTGTTTTTAAATCTTGGAATAATCCACGTGCTAAAGTCTATAGACGATTAAATGATATCTCACAAAGTTTGGGAACAGCTGTTAATATCCAAGCAATGGTTTTTGGTAATATGGGTGAAAACAGCGGAACAGGAGTTGCTTTCACGCGTAACCCATCAACTGGAGAAAACAAGTTATTTGGTGAATATTTGATTAATGCTCAAGGAGAAGATGTTGTAGCTGGCATTCGGACCCCTCAAAGCATTGATCGGTTAAAAGCAGATATGCCTAATATTTACCAAGAACTCTTAAAGACAACACAGTTACTTGAAAAACATTATCAAGATATGCAAGATGTTGAATTTACAATCGAAAAAGGCAAACTCTTCATGTTACAAACTCGAAATGGTAAGCGTACAGCAAAGGCTGCGATTAAGATTGCTGTTGATCAGGTTAGAGAAGGATTAATTAGTAAAAAAGATGCTATTATGCGTATTGAACCTCGACAACTTGAACAAGTTTTGCACCCTACATTTGATTCTGATGACGTGCAAAAAGCTGAGTGCCTTACAAACGGATTACCAGCGTCACCAGGTGCAGCTTGTGGACAGGTATATTTCCATGCTGATGATGCTGTTAGAGAAGCTAAATCAGGTAAAGATGTCCTTCTTGTCAGACAAGAAACGTCTCCGGAAGATATTGAAGGTATGGTTTCTGCCAAAGGGATTATCACAGCTCGAGGTGGCATGACATCGCATGCAGCCGTAGTTGCGCGTGGGATGGGGAAACCCTGTGTTGCAGGTTGTAGTCAGCTTTTGGTTGACGAAGCACGCAAAGAAATAACAATAGGACAAATAACTATTAATGAAGGGGAATTCTTATCAATTGATGGCGGAACAGGGGCGGTCTATATTGGTCAAATCCCCATGTCGGCTACAAATCTTGATAGTGATTTTCAAACGTTCATGTCTTGGGTAGATGAGGAACGTGACATGAAAGTCCGGTCTAATGCTGATAATCCACGCGATGCCCGAAAGGCTTTGGAATTTGGCGCAGAAGGTATTGGGTTATGTCGGACTGAGCATATGTTTTTTGATGAAGAGCGCATTCAACTTGTCCGTGAAATGATTGTGGCTGACAATCTGAAAGACCGTGAAAAAGCTTTAGCAAAATTATTACCTCACCAACGTGGAGATTTCTATGAACTCTTTAAAGCGTTAGATGGCAAGTCAGCTACCATTCGCTTACTGGATCCGCCTTTGCATGAATTTTTACCGCAAGATGTTTCTTCTATTACCAGTCTTGCTAATCAGCTTGGCTTAAATGTTAATTTGCTTAAAAAGCGTATTCGCGATTTATCAGAATTTAATCCGATGTTGGGACATCGGGGTTGCCGCTTAGCGATTACCTATCCAGAAATCTATAAGATGCAGGTACGCGCTATTACTCAAGGGGCTATTCAGGCTATCCAAGAAGGTTATCACGTTGCTCCAGAAATTATGATTCCCTTAGTTAGTATTGTTGATGAATTACGGATTCTTCGCAAATTAATTGCAGAAACGGTGGACCAAGAACTGGAAGAAGCAGGAGTAAGCATGTCATATAGCATAGGGACGATGATTGAAATTCCGCGTGCTTGCGTCACAGCTGATGAGATTGCTCAAGAAGCAGATTTCTTTAGTTTTGGAACTAATGATTTAACGCAAATGGGGTTTGGTTTTTCTCGTGATGATGCAGGTAAGTTTTTAGGCGAATACAGTGAGAAGGGAATCCTTGATAAAGATCCTTTCCAAGTGTTAGATCAAAAAGGTATAGGCCGATTAATAGAGATGGCCGTTAAACTCGGTCGTCAAACTAAGTCCGATTTAAAAATGGGAATTTGTGGAGAACACGGTGGTGAAGCAGCGACAGTCGGTTTCTGTTACCAACAAGGTTTAAACTATGTTTCTTGCTCGCCTTTTAGAATACCAATTGCTAAATTAGCAGCGGCTCAGGCTAAGATTAACCGGTCAGGAAATAGTTTTAGTCATGACAAATAAGTTTTGATAGGTAGTTATTATTAAAACAGGGTAGATAAGAGTTATAAAAAGAGAGTGTGTGAGTCTAGTGGAGGGTATTTGTCTTTTGCTAGATTCACTTTTTTGTTAAGAAATGAAGATTAGTACGCTAGCTGAATAGGTGGCAATTGTGATATAATGAATAAGACTATGTAAAAATAGAACTAAGGAGAAATGATGAAAATTTCTGAAGAGGAAGTGCGCCACGTAGCCACTTTATCAAAATTAACATTTTCTGATCAAGAGACTAGCGCGTTTGCCACTAGCTTAACGAAAATTGTTGATATGATTGAATTATTGAATGAAGTTGACACAGAAGGCATTGCAATTACTACAACCATGGCTGACCGAAAAAATGTGATGCGACAAGACATAGCTCATGCTGGCACAGATCGCCAACTCTTGTTTAAAAATGTACCAGAAAAAGAAAATAACTTTATCAAAGTACCTGCCATTTTAGAAGATGGAGGAGATGCCTAATGTCATTTAACACTAAAGATTTAACAGAATTACATGACTTATTGGTGAAAAAAGAGATTTCTGCCAAAGAATTAACTGCTGCTACGATTGAAGATATCAAAAAACGTGAAGATAGTATCGGCTCATTTATTACGATCAGTGAAGATTCAGCACTTGCTCAAGCGCAAGCGATAGATGATAAAGGTATTGATGCTGATAACCTTTTGTCTGGAATTCCGTTTGCTGTCAAAGATAATATTTCGACCAAAGGTATCCTAACAACAGCTGCCTCAAAAATGCTTTATAATTATGAGCCTATTTTTAACGCGACAGCTATTGATAATGCACTTGCTAAAGATATGATTGTTATAGGAAAAACCAACATGGATGAATTTGCCATGGGGGGATCAACGGAAACTTCTTATTTCAAAAAGACCAAAAACGCTTGGGATCAGACTAAAGTACCTGGGGGATCTTCAGGTGGCTCTGCGACAGCAGTAGCTTCAGGACAAGTCCGCCTCTCTCTAGGTTCGGATACAGGTGGCTCTATTCGTCAACCAGCAGCCTTTAATGGTGTTGTGGGAATGAAACCAACCTACGGGGCAGTTTCTCGCTATGGCTTAATTGCCTTTGGATCTTCCTTAGATCAAATAGGTCCTATTTCGCAAACCGTTAGTGAAAATGCTTATATGTTGAATGTTATCGCTGGTCCAGATGAGAAAGATTCAACTTCGGCGCCTGTGAAGATAGCTGATTATACTAGCAAGATTGGTCAAGAGATAAAAGGGATGAAGATTGCTCTTCCAAAAGAATATCTAGGAGAAGGTATTGATCCTCAAATCAAAGAAAATATTCTAGAAGCTGCTAAACAGTTTGAAAAATTGGGAGCTCGTGTAGAAGAAGTGAGTCTTCCGCATAGCAAGTATGGGGTAGCTGTCTATTATATTATTGCCTCATCAGAAGCATCATCGAATTTACAACGTTTTGATGGAATTAGATATGGATTCCGTGCTGAGAATGCGAAATCTTTAGATGACATCTATGTACAAACACGTAGCCAAGGCTTTGGTGATGAAGTGAAACGCCGAATTATGCTAGGAACTTTTAGCTTATCTTCTGGTTACTATGATGCTTATTTCAAAAAAGCTGGTCAAGTTCGTACCTTGATTATTGAGGATTTTGCTAAAGTTTTTGCTAATTATGATCTTATTCTTGGGCCAACAACACCTTCCGTTGCTTTTGGACTAGACACTCTCAATCATGATCCTGTTTCGATGTACTTAGCTGACTTATTGACTATTCCGGTTAATTTAGCTGGTTTGCCAGGAATCTCAATTCCTTCAGGATTTGCAGATGGCTTGCCAGTTGGCTTACAGTTAATTGGACCAAAATACAGTGAAGAAACAATTTATCAAGCAGCAGCAGCTTTTGAAGCTAGCACAGACTACCATAAGCAACAGCCATTTATTTTTGGAGGTGACAAGTAATGAATTTTGAAACAATTATTGGACTAGAAGTTCACGTTGAACTGAATACCAATTCGAAAATCTTCTCACCTTCGTCGGCACATTTTGGGCAAGAAGCTAACGCAAACACCAACGTCATTGACTGGTCTTTCCCAGGTGTTTTACCAGTCATGAATAAGGGTGTAATTGATGCAGGAATCAAAGCTTCGCTGGCTCTTAATATGGATATCCATAAAAAGATGCACTTTGACCGCAAGAATTATTTTTACCCTGATAATCCCAAAGCGTATCAAATTTCCCAGTTTGATGAACCTATTGGGTATAATGGCTGGATTGACATCAGGCTGGAAGATGGAACTGAGAAAAAAATTAGAATTGAAAGAGCTCACTTAGAAGAAGATGCAGGAAAGAATACTCATGGAACAGATGGTTACTCCTATGTTGACCTCAACCGTCAAGGTGTTCCCTTAATTGAGATTGTCTCAGAAGCAGATATGCGTTCTCCTGAAGAAGCCTACGCCTATCTTACAGCTCTTAAAGAAATTATCCAGTATACTGGTATTTCTGACGTGAAAATGGAAGAAGGCTCAATGCGCGTGGATGCCAACATCTCTCTTCGCCCATATGGTCAAGAAGAATTTGGTACGAAAACAGAGTTGAAAAACCTCAATTCTTTCTCTAACGTCCGTAAAGGTTTGGAGTACGAAGTTGAACGACAAGCTAAAATCTTGCGTTCAGGTGGAACTATTCGGCAAGAGACACGACGCTATGATGAAGCTAATAAGGGAACAATTTTAATGCGGGTTAAAGAAGGTGCTGCAGACTACCGTTATTTCCCAGAGCCAGACCTACCCTTGTATGAAATTGACGATGCTTGGATTGAAGAGATGCGCTCAGAGTTACCAGAGTTTCCAGCTCAGCGTCGTGCCAACTACATCACAAAACTAGGTTTATCTGACTATGATGCAAATCAATTAACAGCAAGTAAGGCCTTATCCGATTTCTTTGAACAAGCAGTTGCAGTTGGCGGAGATGCTAAGCAAGTTTCGAATTGGTTACAAGGTGAAGTTGCTCAATACCTTAATTCTCAGGACCAAACGATTGAAACGATTCAACTGACACCAGATAACTTAGTGGAAATGATTCAGTTAATCTCAGATGGTACGATTTCATCTAAAATTGCTAAAAAAGTTTTTGTTCATTTAGCTAAAAACGGTGGTTCTGCTCGTCAATATGTCCAAGAAGCAGGCTTAGTACAAATATCAGATCCAGAAGTCTTAATTCCAATTATTCATCAGGTCTTTGCAGATAATGAAGCAGCGGTTGTTGACTTTAAATCCGGCAAACGTAATGCGGATAAAGCTTTCACTGGTTTCCTCATGAAAGCAACTAAAGGCCAAGCTAACCCACAAGTCGCTCAACAACTATTAGCACAGGAATTGCAAAAATTATTAGATTAATAAAACACGGAAATAGATTCATAATAAAAAGGAAGTCTTGCTTCCTTTTTATTATGGGCTGAGCTCTATCACATTGATGAGGAATGAAGTAAACATTGAAAATAAGGAGTACTTTTAAAGCCAAAGCAACTGTGTTACACTAGAATTAGTTAGTTATAAAGAAGGGAAAGTTATGTCCAAAAAATGGAGTGGAAGTATCATGGTTTTGTCTGCTGGAATAGCTTGGGGTATTTCAGGAGTTTCAGGACAATATTTGATGGGTCATGGTATCCATGTTAATCTATTAACCTCATTACGTTTATTATTGTCAGGACTTTTTTTGTGTGGTTTAGCTTTAGTGACACAAAAAAGTAATCTTAAGAAAATACTTACTAATCCTAAGTTGCTAGTTGCTATTTTTTTATTTGCCATTTTTGGTTTATTAATGAATCAATACGCTTATTTGAATGCTATTCAGTACACAAATGCTGGAACAGCAACAGTACTTCAATACTTATCGCCAATTTTTATTTTGATTTATGTTTCGCTTGTCGAAAAAAGGTGGCCGTCGTTAAGTGAGTGTTTTTCGATGTTTTTGGCTATCCTAGGGACGTTGATTATTGCTACCCATGGTCATCTGTCACAATTAGCCATCACCCCAAAGGGACTAACGTGGGGGTTATTAGCGGCAGTAACCGCGGCTTTATATATTATTATTCCGATACGGCTAATTGAAAATTGGGGAAGCTTGGTCGTAATTGGTTTGGGGATGCTATTTTCAGGAATCTTTTTCCCACTTGCTACACAAGCCTGGCAATACCCGCTATCATTAGGGGGATATAATCTCTTAGCTTTGTTTGGTTTGATAGGGATAGGAACTATTTTTGCGTATACTGTTTTTTTGAAAGGGACAGCCTTGGTTGGCCCCGTTAATGGTAGTTTGTTAGCTTCTATTGAACCAGTTGTCTCCGTTGGCTTTGCTATTCTACTTTTAAAAGAAGTTTTTTATCCAATTGATCTTATAGGGATGCTATTGATTTTGATTTCTGTTATTTTGATTTCGTATCGAGATTGGCTTATCATGCGTAGCCTTAGAAAAATGAATGAAGGAGATGATTTGCTCATCTGAGGTCGGTTTTCTGTTCATAAAGCTAGATTATGTTATAATATGGAAAATATAAAAGGAGAAAGTTATGATTGGATCTTTAATCGTCGGCGCTATCATCGGGATGATTGCCGGTAAAATTACAGAAAAAGGCGGACAAATGGGTTGTTTAGCCAACATAGTAGCGGGCCTTGCAGGTTCATATGTGGGACAACGTCTTTTTGGAAACTGGGGCCCTCATTTGGCAGGTATGGCACTTTTTCCCTCTATTATCGGTGCAGCTATCATTGTTGTATTAGTATCTTACCTAATAGGTAAAAAGTAAAAGCTCACAAGAAGTGGGCTTTTTCTTCAATTTATTGAATACCAGTATTTTTCTAAGCAACTATAAATCATTTTTAGTAGTATTTAAAAAAAGATTGGCCTAAGATAAAAAATGCACCCCTATTAGAGAAGGGTGCTGTGATCAGCAACTTTAAAATTGTCTTATCTTTTTAATTGGTTGCCCAACCATCATTATAGAGCAGTAATATTGAAATTATCTGTCAATTTGGTAACAAAATTCACCGTATCTGTGACATTTGACATCAAGATGCAATCAAGGAGGTATAGAGTTTAAGTAGCCTAGAATAATGGTTTTTTTTGTGGTAAAATGTAACAAATATAAGGAGGTGCTTTCATGAAAGCTATTATTACAGTTGTCGGTCAGGATAACAGAGGTATTGTCGCCGGAGTTTCAGGAAAGATTGCAGACTTAGGACTAAATATTGACGATATTTCACAAACTGTATTAAATGATTATTTTACAATGATGGCTCTTGTGTCAAGTGAAAATAAGGAAGATTTTACTCAGTTACGTAAAGAGTTTGATGCTTTTGGGGAAAGCCTTCAGGTGAAGATTAATATCCAAAGTACAGCAATCTTTGATGCCATGCATAATCTATAAGGAGATATTGACCAATGGATATTAGACAAGTCCGTGAAACCATCGAAATGATTGAAGAGCAACATTTTGATATTCGAACCATTACCATGGGAATTTCTCTATTAGATTGTATTGATCCTGATATCAATCGTGCGGCAGAGAAAATTTACCAGAAAATTACAATGAAAGCTTCAACTTTAGTAGCTGTTGGAGATGAGATTGCTGCTGAGCTGGGGATACCTATTGTTAATAAAAGGGTGTCTGTTACGCCTATTTCTTTGATTGGAGCGGCAACAGATGCTACCAATTATCTACCATTAGCAAAAGCACTAGATAAAGCTGCGCACGAAATTGGTGTTGATTTCATTGGTGGTTTTTCTGCTTTGGTTCAAAAAGGCTACCAAAAAGGTGATGACATTTTGATTAATTCTATTCCTCAAGCCTTAGCGGAAACGTCAAAAGTCTGTGCTTCTGTCAATATTGGTTCGACTAAATCGGGGATTAATATGAGTGCTGTCGCTGATATGGGACGTATTATCAAAGAAACTGCTCAAAAATCAGACCTAGGAGCTGCTAAATTAGTTGTTTTTGCTAACGCTGTTGAGGATAATCCTTTTATGGCAGGTGCTTTTCATGGTGTTGGTGAAGCTGATGTAGTCATCAATGTTGGAGTATCTGGTCCTGGTGTTGTTAAGCGTGCTTTGGAGAAAGTTCGTGGGGAAAGTTTTGATGTTTTAGCAGAAACAGTTAAGAAAACAGCTTTTAAAATTACCCGTATTGGTCAGCTGGTAGGGCAAATGGCTAGCGAACGCTTGGGTGTTAAATTTGGCATTGTTGACTTATCCTTAGCGCCAACGCCAGCAGTGGGGGATTCTGTCGCGCGCGTTTTGGAAGAAATGGGTTTAGAGACAGTGGGAACGCACGGAACCACGGCTGCTTTGGCTTTACTCAATGATGCTGTAAAAAAAGGTGGTGTTATGGCCTGCAACCAAGTAGGTGGTTTATCAGGTGCTTTTATCCCAGTATCTGAAGATGAGGGGATGATTGCTGCTGTTCAAAATGGTGCGCTAAATCTTGAGAAACTTGAAGCAATGACGGCAATTTGCTCAGTTGGATTAGATATGATTGCTATTCCAGAGGATACACCATATCAGACCATCGCAGCAATGATTGCTGATGAAGCAGCAATTGGTGTAATAAATCAGAAGACGACAGCAGTTAGGATTATTCCTAAAGGTCAAGTGGGTGACTTGATTGAGTTTGGTGGCTTACTCGGGATGGCGCCGGTCATGTCTGTCAATAAAAATTCCTCAGCAGATTTTATTGCACGTGGTGGACAGATTCCTGCGCCAATACATAGCTTTAAGAATTAATGATAGACTAGTTAGTCTGTTGATGACTGTTTTTCCTTGCAAATCTTCCTTTTAAGTGATAAGATTTTAGAAAATAAAGGGAGGATTTTACAATGACAGAACAAAAGTTAGATTCTAAATTTGAAGAAGTAAAAGGTCGTGCTAAAGAGGCTGCTGGAAAAGTCCTCGGGGATAAAAAGTTGGAAGTTGAAGGCTTGGTCGAAAAGGAAATTGGCAAGATCAAACAAAAATTCGAAAAGTAAACTTATGAAGGGCATCACTAAGGTGATGTCTTTTTATGAACGACAAATAATCTTAAACGTTGATTTGATTGCCTGTAAAAGTAAAATCATGCTATAATCTTATTATGTATAGAATCTGGGAGGTTAAGATGTCGAAAACGAGATTATATATTGCCCGTCATGGAAAAACCATGTTTAATACAATTGGTCGCGCTCAAGGTTGGAGTGATACCCCCTTAACTAAAAAAGGAGAAGAGGGGATTCGAGAATTAGGCCTTGGCTTAAAAGATGCAGGCATTCCTTTTAAAGCAGCTTTCTCCAGCGATTCTGGTCGAACAATGCAAACTATGGAGATTATTCTTAAGGAATCCGAAAATGAATTTCTCCCCTATACTAGAGATAAAAGAATTCGTGAATGGTGTTTTGGTAGCTTAGATGGTGCCTATGATGCAGAGCTTTTTATGGGGGTTTTACCAAGAACTAAAGCCTTTGAAGGAAAAAAAGACATGCGTGATGTTCCATATTCTGAGCTGGCTGAAAGTATTGTTGAGGTCGACACTGCTAATTGGGCTGAGCCTTGGGAGGTTTTGAAAAAACGCATTTATGAAGGATTTGAAGCTATAGCTTTATCCATTGAAAATTCTGGAGGTGGCAATGCTATTGTTGTTAGTCATGGTATGACGATTGGAACTTTTATGTGGTTAATTGATCCTAACCGTGAAAAACAATTTATTGATAACGGCAGTGTGACTATTGTTGACTTTGAAGAAGGGCAATTTCGCATCAAAACTATTGGTGATATGAGTTATCGTTACCGGGGCCAAGAGATTATAGAGAAAATATCAAATGAAAAATAATAAGTTATTACTTTTTTTGATGCAGGTCTTAGCCCTGCTTTTGTTTGCTTTTTGCTTATATATCTTTATTAAGGGTGACGCCGCTCTTTTAAATCCTAAAAAGGCTCAAGAGAGTCAGACTGTTACCAGGAAAAAGGTAACAACTCCTTCGAAAGCTGATGGTGATTTACCAAAGGTTTCACTCAAAGATTGGGAGTTGGTTTTAGTTAACCGTGACCATACAAAAGAAGAAATGAATCCGGAACTTGCGGAGATTAATGGTATCTATGTGGATAAAAGGATTGCAGATGCCACAGCTGATTTCTTAGCGGCAGCTCAGGCTGTTGATCCTCAGGAACATCTTATTTCGGGCTATAGAAGTGTTGAGTATCAGGCGCAGCTTTATCAAACTTACCTTGCTCAGGAAATGGCAAAGGATCCTAATCTAACACAAGAAGCCGCGGAGAAACTGGTTCAAACCTACTCTCAACCAGCGGGTTCTAGTGAACATCAAACTGGCCTAGCTATTGATATGAGTACGGTTGATCAGCTAAACCAAAGCGATCCAGCAGTTGTTAAACAAATTATTGCTTTAGCGCCGAAATATGGTTTTGTACTACGATTTAAGGATGACAAAAAGGAGAGTACTGGTGTTGGATATGAAGATTGGCATTATCGCTATGTGGGTAAGAAATCGGCAGCATATATGACAAAGCATAACCTTTCTTTAGAAGAATATATTAAGGTCTTAAAGGAGAAACAATGAGAGCGCGTTTGAAACTACCTGTATTTTTAGGAATACTTGTCTTCTTTCTATTGATTTGTGTCTTTCCGCTTGTTATTAATAGTCATTCTAATCAAGCTTACAAAAGGGTAAAAGTTCCTTATACCCAAAAGGAATTTATAAAAAAAATAGGTAAGGAAGTTATCCCTTATGCCAAAGTTTACGGTATTCGATCGTCAATTATTATTGGTCAAATTTTGTTGGAAAGCCAGAATGGTCAAACACTTTTAGCTTCACGTTATCACAATTTGTTCGGAATGGAAGCTAGACCTGGTCAAGCATTTGCAAACTTGTATGTTTCAAAAAATGTTGCTTCTCAACAAAATAATAGCTTTGTTCGTTTCACCCGTTATCCGGATTGGCAGAATTCAATTGCTGATTATTTTTCAACTCTACGTAAAGGACAAGTTTGGGATAAACAACTCTATCGGGAGTTAGCTATACAAGAAGGTTATAAGGCTCCTGCTCAAGCTCTTGAAGATTACATCTATTCTTACGATAAAGATTACTCTAATAAACTGATCAAAGTTATTGAAGATAATGACTTGACTCGATTCGATAAATGAATTAGCACTCTAAAAAAAGAGTGCTAATTTTTTAAGGTTTTTTCTTGACAGGTAGGATATTAAGAGTATAATAGAAATATAAGTTAGCAGTCTTACTGATAGAGTGCTAATTCCGAAAAGGGGTGATTGTTAGTGATCACAGAGCGTCAGAATGAAATTCTAAATTTGATTGTTGACTTGTTCACGCAAACTCATGAACCGGTCGGATCAAAAGCTCTGCAAGCAAGTATAGAGACAAGTAGCGCAACCATTCGTAATGAAATGGCTAAGCTTGAGAAATTAGGGTTGTTAGAAAAAGCTCATACCTCTAGTGGACGAATGCCTAGTGCGGCAGGGTTTAAATATTTTGTCGAGCATTCTTTGAATCTTGACAGTATTGATGAAAGAGATGTCTATCAGCTTGTAAAAGCTTTTGATTTTGAAGCCTTTAAGCTAGAGGATATACTGGCAAAAGCAAGTCATGTCTTAGCTGCGATTACAGGTTATACAGTTGCTATTTTGGATGTAGAGCCGTCAAGGCAAAAGCTGACAGGTTTTGAAATTGTTCAACTTTCCAATCATGATGCTTTAGCAGTCCTTAATCTGGATGAATCTAAGCCAATTACAGTTCAGTTTGCCATTCCTAAAAACTTTCTAAAACGTGATTTATTCATCTTAAAGGAAATTGTAGATGAACGTTTACTGGGACGAGAACTGATGGATGTTCACTACAAACTAAGAACTGAAATTCCTCAAGTTCTTCAGAAATATTTCACGGTAACGGATAATGTTTTGGACTTGTTTGATTATATTTTTAAGGGATTATTCCAAGAAAGTGTTTTTGTAGATGGTAAGGTTCATGCCCTTGATTATGCGGGTTTACAAACTTATCAGTATTTAGATAATGAACAAAGTTTAGCTTTGACAATACGCCAAAGTATGGCGGAAAATGAGATGGCTACCGTTCAAGTTGCTGATAGTAGTGAACCAGCTTTAGCAGACTTAAGTCTTTTGACTTATAAATTTCTTATCCCTTATCGAGGATTTGGTTTGCTTAGCCTAATAGGCCCCATTGATATGAATTATCGACGAAATGTTAGTTTAATTAACGTGGTGGGACGTATTTTGGCGGTGAAACTAAGAGATTACTATCGCTATTTAAATAGTAATCATTACGAGGTTCATTAGTTTATAACCTTGTTCAAAGAAAACAAAGAAAGAGGACCTTCAATTGTCAAAGAAAGATAAAGAAGATATTCAAAAAGAAGAAATTGAAAATGTGACCGAAGAGACTGAGCAAAAAAAGGTTGAGGAAACTGAGGCACCCATTGAAAAAACGGAGTTAGAACTAGCACTTGAGAAGGCAGAAGATTTTGAAAATAAGTACCTTCGTGCCCATGCTGAAATGCAAAATATCCAGCGCCGAGCTAATGAAGAACGTCAAAGTCTTCAACGTTATCGTTCACAGGATTTAGCTAAAAAAATCTTACCAAGCTTAGATAATCTTGAACGTGCTCTTGCTGTTGAAGGCTTAACCGACGATGTTAAAAAAGGTTTAGTGATGGTTCAAGAAAGCCTCATCCAGGCATTAAAAGAAGAAGGAATTGAAGAAGTAGCAACAGAAAGCTTTGATCATAATTTGCATATGGCAGTGCAAACATTGCCAGCTGATGATAATCATCCAGCAGATAGCATTGCAGAGGTTTTCCAAAAAGGCTATAAGCTTCATGAAAGACTACTCAGACCAGCAATGGTTCTTGTTTATAATTAACAATCATTCATTTAATAAATAATCATTTTCGACCGCCAAGTCGTTAAACTAGCCTAGTATAAGAAAAAAATAAAGAGGTATATAAGATGTCTAAAATTATTGGTATTGACTTAGGAACAACAAACTCAGCAGTTGCAGTTCTTGAAGGAGCTGAAAGTAAAATTATCGCTAATCCAGAAGGAAATCGTACAACACCTTCAGTAGTATCATTTAAAAATGGAGAAATTATTGTCGGTGATGCTGCTAAACGTCAAGCAGTGACAAACCCTGAAACTATTATCTCTATTAAATCTAAAATGGGAACTTCAGAAAAAGTTGCAGCAAATGGAAAAGAATATACTCCACAGGAAATCTCTGCAATGATTCTTCAATACCTTAAAGGATATGCTGAAGATTACCTTGGTGAAAAAGTAACAAAAGCTGTTATCACAGTTCCGGCTTACTTTAACGATGCCCAACGTCAAGCAACAAAAGATGCAGGTAAAATTGCAGGTCTTGAAGTAGAACGTATCGTCAATGAACCAACTGCAGCAGCTCTTGCTTACGGTCTTGATAAGACAGATAAAGAAGAAAAAATCTTGGTATTTGACCTTGGTGGTGGTACCTTTGACGTTTCAATCCTTGAACTAGGAGATGGTGTTTTCGATGTACTTGCTACCGCTGGTGACAATAAACTTGGTGGGGATGACTTTGACCAAAAAATCATTGATTTCTTAGTAGAAGAATTTAAAAAAGAAAATGGTATTGATTTATCTCAAGATAAAATGGCCTTGCAACGTTTGAAAGATGCTGCTGAAAAAGCTAAGAAAGATCTTTCAGGTGTGACTCAAACACAAATTTCATTACCATTCATCACTGCAGGTGCTGCTGGGCCGCTTCACTTGGAAATGAGCCTGTCTCGTGCTAAATTTGATGATTTAACACGTGATCTTGTTGAACGCACTAAGACTCCAGTCCGTCAAGCTCTTTCAGATGCAGGATTATCCTTATCAGAAATTGACGAAGTTATCTTAGTTGGTGGTTCAACTCGTATCCCAGCTGTTGTCGAAGCTGTTAAAGCTGAGACTGGTAAAGAACCTAATAAATCAGTAAACCCTGATGAAGTTGTTGCTATGGGTGCTGCTATTCAAGGTGGTGTCATTACTGGAGATGTTAAAGACGTTGTTCTTCTTGATGTTACCCCATTGTCACTTGGTATCGAAACTATGGGTGGTGTCTTCACTAAATTGATTGACCGTAACACAACTATCCCAACATCGAAATCACAAGTCTTTTCAACAGCTGCAGACAATCAACCAGCCGTTGATATCCACGTTCTCCAAGGGGAACGCCCAATGGCAGCAGACAACAAGACTCTTGGACGTTTCCAATTGACAGATATTCCTGCAGCTCCTCGTGGTATTCCACAAATCGAAGTAACTTTTGACATTGATAAAAATGGTATTGTTTCTGTAAAAGCAAAAGACCTTGGCACACAAAAAGAGCAACACATCGTTATTAAGTCAAACGACGGTCTTTCAGAAGAAGAGATTGACCGCATGATGAAAGATGCAGAAGCAAATGCAGAAGCAGATGCTAAACGTAAAGAAGAAGTAGACCTTAAGAACGAAGTAGATCAAGCTATCTTTGCAACTGAGAAAACAATCAAAGAAACAGAAGGTAAGGGCTTCGATACAGAGCGTGATGCTGCACAATCAGCTCTTGATGAATTGAAGAAAGCGCAAGAATCTGGCAACCTTGAAGATATGAAAGCAAAACTTGAAGCACTCAACGAAAAAGCACAAGGGCTTGCAGTTAAAATGTATGAACAAGCGGCAGCAGCACAACAAGCCGCTCAAGGAGCAGAAGAAACACAATCAACAGATTCAAATAAAGGCGATGATGTTGTTGATGGTGAGTTTACTGAAAAATAAGCTTATTCCGTTAGACAGTCCCAATCTAAGCTAGTTCCTTATATTATTAGGCTTTAAGACTGGAAAAAAGGGAAATAATCATTTGAGAATGAATTGATTATCTCTCCTGTTGTCTCATAAAACAATGATCGATATTTGGGTGAGACGTTGTGTTGTCTCAGCCTATGATGAGTAAAATATCCAAAGTCAGAGGTTTTACCAGACCTCTGTTTTTGGCTAATTGATTAGGTTTACCTTTTAATCATACAGAAAGGAATCGTGGTGTTCAAAAGCTGAACACGGTCGTTCATATTTAGGCGGACAGCTAAATATACTACGGGCCGCAACTCCATATAAAAGTAATTTTCTAGAGACGAATACTTGACTCTTGTTGTTATTTTTGTGGAGATATTAACGACTTTTATATCTTAATACTATGAATAATACAGAATTTTATGATCGCTTGGGGGTATCAAAGAATGCCTCGCAAGATGAAATTAAAAAAGCTTATCGGAAGATGTCAAAAAAATATCATCCAGACATCAATAAAGAAGCTGGAGCTGAGCAAAAATATAAAGACATTCAGGAAGCCTATGAAACTTTGAGTGACTCACAAAAACGTGCTGCTTATGATCAATATGGTGCAGCAGGTGCACAAGGTGGTTTTGGTGGCGGTGCTGGTGGATTCGGTGGCTTTGATGGCTCTGGATTCGGTGGCTTTGAAGATATTTTCTCCAGCTTCTTTGGAGGGGGTGGCGGGATGCGTAATCCCAATGCTCCAAGACAAGGTGATGACTTACAGTACCGCGTTAACTTATCCTTTGAAGAAGCTATTTTTGGAGCTGAAAAAGAAGTTTCTTACCATCGTGAAGCAACATGTCATACGTGTGCGGGCTCGGGAGCTAAACCTGGAACTAGTCCCGTAACATGTGGTCGCTGTCATGGTTCTGGTGTTATCAATGTAGACACTCAAACACCGCTTGGAATGATGCGTCGTCAAGTAACCTGTGATGTTTGTCATGGAACTGGACAAGAAATTAAAGAACCGTGTCAAACTTGTCATGGAACAGGTCATGAAAAAGAGACTCATAAAGTTTCTGTGAAAATTCCAGCAGGGGTAGAAACAGGTCAACAGATTCGTTTGCAAGGTCAAGGTGAAGCAGGGTTTAATGGAGGTCCTTACGGAGACTTGTTCGTGGTCTTAAATGTTCTTCCAAGTAAGAAATTCGAACGGAACGGCTCAACCATTTACTATACAATGAACATTAGCTTTGTACAAGCTGCTTTGGGAGACGTGGTGGATATCCCTACTGTACATGGAGATGTTGAAATGGCAATCCCTGCAGGAACACAAACAGGAAAAGTTTTCCGCTTGAAAGGGAAAGGTGCACCTAAACTTCGGGGTGCAGGTCAGGGTGATCAGCATGTTACAATTAATATCGTGACTCCAACCAAGCTAAACGATAAACAAAAAGAGGCTCTCCAAGCTTTTGCGCAAGCAAGTGGCCAAGAAATTAGCACACCAAAGAAAAAAGGTTTCTTTGATAAAATGAAGGATGCTTTAGAAGATATTTAAAAATCATAACTTAGAAGACTATCTTCTAAGTTATTTTTTTGAAAAAAACTTGCATCTTTGGAACAAGTGGTGTAGAATAATAAACATATTTAATTTGATTATCAAATAACTTTACAAAAAAATCATTTTATAATCAAATAAAATAAGAAAGTAGGCCAATATGACATTTCAAAATATTATGTTTGAAAGAGAAAGTGACTTAGCTATTTTAACTCTCAACAGACCGGAAGTATCAAATGGTTTCAACGTTCCAATGTGTCAGGAGATGCTACATGCAATCAAGGCTGTTGCTACTGATGATACGATACGTTTTTTGATTATCAAGGCGAAGGGATCGGTATTCTCCGTAGGGGGGGATCTGGTTGAAATGGAGAAAGCTGTGGCTAATGATGACATCCAGTCACTTGTGGATATTGCTAAATTAGTTCAGGAAATCTCATTTGCAATCAAGCGATTATCGAAGCCAGTAATCATGTGTACTGATGGAGCAGTTGCTGGAGCAGCAGCAAACATGGCTCTGGCAGTTGATTTTTGTATTTCCAGTCTGAAAACAAAATTTATCCAAGCTTTTGTCAATGTCGCCTTAGCACCGGATGCTGGTGGACTCTTCTTTTTGACAAGGGCAGTAGGTCTTAATCGAGCAACACATCTGGTCATGACAGGAGAAGGCGTAACAGCTAAAAAAGCTCAAGAATATGGTTTTGTTTATAAAGCAGTCGAAAGCCCAGAGCTTGAAAAAACGTTAAGCCAACTCTTAAAAAGATTAAGACGAGGTTCATCGAATTCCTATGCTGCCATGAAAAAGCTTGTTTGGGAAAGTTTTTTTAAGGAATGGACGGATTATGCCCATCTAGAATTAGATCTCCAAGAACAACTTGCATTTAAAGAGGATTTCAAGGAAGGTGTTAGAGCTTTCTCGGAAAGACGATTACCTAAATTTCAAGGAAAATAGGATAAAACCTTGCAAAATACTTTGGTGTTTGATACAATTTGATAGTCAAAGTTTATTGTTGGGAGGTGACAACTTGGAATATACAAAAATAAATGACTACTTAGTTGACGTATTCAATCGAATTTTGGTCATTGAAGAAATGAGTTTGAAAACTAGCCAGTTCAAGGACGTTTCTATAAAAGAGATGCATACTATTGAAATTATTGGAAAGTTTGAAAACGTTACTCCAAGTGATATTGCTAGAGAGCTTATGGTGACTTTAGGAACTGTAACTACTAGTCTCAACAAACTCGAAGCTAAAGGCTATATTGAGCGAAGACGCTCAAGTTCAGACCGTCGAGTTGTCTATTTAAATTTGACGAAAAAAGGAAGGCTCTTGGATCGGTTACATGCTCAATTTCATAAAAACATGGTTGGGCATGTTGTTGCAGACATGGATGAAGAAGCTATGAAAGCACTTCTAAGAGGCTTAGAAAATCTACATCAGTTTCTGGAGGACTTGGTTTAATGCCTTATTCAAAAATTAGTCAGGTAGCTCATTATTTACCTGATCAAGTGGTTAGTAATGATGACTTGGCTAGTATTTTAGAGACAAACGATGAGTGGATTTCTTCACGGACAGGCATTAGAAAACGACGTATATCAAAATCGGAAACGACTAGTGATTTAGCTAGTCAAATTGCTCGGCAATTGCTAGAAAAATCAGGTTATCAAGCAACTGATATCGATTTTATTATTGTTGCTACAATTTCTGCTGATACCGTTATGCCTTCAGTGGCAGCTAAGGTTCAAGCCTATACCGGTGCAACAAAAGCTTTTGCTTTTGATATGACTGCTGCTTGTAGTGGCTTTGTCTTTGCTTTAGCCATGGCTGATAAGTTGATTAGTTCAGGGGCTTATCAAAAAGGGATTGTTATCGGAGCTGAAACTCTTTCTAAGAGCTTGGATTGGTCAGATCGTTCGACTGCTGTTCTTTTTGGTGATGGTGCTGGAGGTGTTTTGTTAGAAGCATCTGAAACGTGTCATTTTTTAGCAGAGTCTTTGAATACTGATGGTAGAAGAGGGTCTAGCTTAACATCTGGGCAGAGCGGGTTGAATTCACCTTTTTCTGATGAAACGGACAGTTCTCCTTTTATCCGAATGGATGGAAGAGCTATCTTTGATTTTGCTATTCGAGATGTTGCCAAAAACATCAAGAAGTTGATAGAAGATTCCTCGTTATCAAAAGAAAATATTGATTATTTCTTGCTTCATCAAGCAAATCAACGCATTTTAGATAAAATGGCTAGGAAGATTGCTTGTCCTCGTGAGAAATTCTTAGAAAACATGATGAACTATGGTAATACTAGCGCAGCAAGTATACCAATTCTCCTATCCGAGGCAGTTCAAGATGGTCATATTTTATTAGATGGTAGCCAAACTGTCTTACTTTCTGGTTTTGGTGGAGGTTTGACATGGGGAAGTCTAATTGTTAAAATCTAGTTATATTATGTGCTTTTGCACATTATAAAAATAAATAAAGAATATTTAAGGAGAAATACAATGTCAGTATTTGAAAAAGTACAAGAAATTATCGTTGAGGAACTTGGTAAAGAAGCAGATGAAATCAAAATGGAAACAACTTTTGATGACTTAGATGCTGATTCACTTGATGTATTCCAAGTCATTTCAGAGATTGAAGATGCTTTTGATATTCAAATTGAAACTGAAGAAGGTTTGAATACTGTAGGTGATTTAGTTGCCTATGTTGAAGAAAAAACAAAATAAAACTTAGCTTTTTAAGTATATGACGAGACATCATATCATTGAGGGTGAGATTAGCCCCCTGTCAAAAGGACCTAACTCACTCTTTCTTTATTTCTATATAGTTTGATTATCAAATTATTTTACGGCAAGAGAAGGATACTATGAAAACACGCATTACAGAATTACTAGATATTGAATACCCTATTTTTCAAGGAGGAATGGCTTGGGTTGCAGATGGCGACCTTGCGGGAGCAGTTTCCAATGCTGGTGGCTTAGGCATTATTGGTGGAGGAAACGCACCAAAAGAAGTTGTTAAGGCCAATATTGACCGCGTTAAATCAATTACCGATAAGCCATTTGGTGTCAATATTATGCTACTGTCACCCTTTGCGGATGATATAGTTGACTTAGTGATTGAAGAAGGTGTTAAAGTGGTAACGACCGGTGCGGGAAATCCTGGTAAATACATGGAGAGATTGCACCAAGCAGGAATCATTGTGATTCCGGTAGTTCCAAGTGTTGCACTAGCAAAACGTATGGAAAAATTAGGAGTTGATGCAGTCATTACTGAAGGAATGGAAGCTGGAGGTCATATTGGGAAATTGACTACTATGACATTGGTGCGCCAAGTGGTGGACAGTATTTCTATACCAGTTGTTGCAGCTGGAGGAATTGCTGACGGACAAGGAGCTGCTGCAGCCTTTATGCTTGGAGCAGAAGCTGTCCAAGTTGGTACACGTTTTGTTGTTGCAAAAGAATCAAATGCTCATCAGAATTTCAAGGATAAAATTTTAAAAGCAAAAGATATCGACACTATTGTATCTGCCCAAGTTGTCGGTCACCCAGTACGTGCCTTAAAAAATAAATTGACATCGGCTTACGCAAAAGCTGAAAAAGAGTTTTTAGCAGATAAACGTACAGTTCAAGATATTGAAGAAATGGGAGCTGGAGCTTTGCGCAACGCTGTTGTTGATGGTGATGTGGTTAACGGATCCGTTATGGCTGGTCAAATTGCTGGCTTAATTCAAAAAGAAGAAAGTTGTCAAGCAATCATAGAAGATATTTTCTATGGAGCAGCAGCTGTTATTCAAAAAGAATCTAAGCGTTGGGAAACTATTAAGATAGACTAAATCATTTTGACATGGATGAGGATGATAAATGACAAAAATTGCTTTTTTATTTGCAGGACAGGGAGCTCAAAAAATAGGTATGGGTCATGACTTTTATGAGACCTATCCTATTGCTAAGGCAACCTTTGATCAAGCTCAAGAATTACTAGGTTATGATTTACGACAGCTAATTGATACAGATGCTGAAAAACTAAATCAAACTCGTTACACACAACCGGCGATTTTGACGACTTCAATTGCTATTTACCGAGTATTATCAAGTTTTGACATCAAACCGGATATGGTAGCAGGACTTTCCCTTGGAGAATATTCGGCTTTAGTAGCATCAGGAGCTATCTCTTTTGAGGAGGTTTTACAGTTGGTTGCTAAACGTGGTCAATTTATGGAAGAAGCTGCTCCAGCAGGCTCAGGCAAAATGGTAGCTGTATTGAATACCCCTGCTGAGCTAATTGAAAAAGTATGTCAATTGGCATCACATAAAGGGATTGTATCACCGGCTAACTATAATACACCAGGTCAGATAGTTATAGGAGGACAAACTGAAGCGGTTAATGAAGCGGTTGAGCTTTTAAAGGAAAGAGGAGTTAAACGTCTGATTCCACTCAATGTTTCTGGACCATTTCATACAGCTTTGTTAGAACCAGCCAGCGTTAAATTAAGTCAAGAATTGGGGAAAATAAACTTTAAAGATTTCGAATGTCCTTTAATTGGGAATACAGAAGCAGATGTTATGAACCGAGAGGAAGTTCCTCAATTATTAGCTCGCCAAGTTATGGAACCAGTCAGGTTTTACGAGAGCATCAAAAAACTTCAGGAGAGAGGTTGCGACCAAGTGATTGAGATTGGTCCTGGAAGTATTTTAAGTGGCTTTATCAAAAAAATTGATAGAAGCTTAGAAACAACTAGTATTGAAGATATAGCTTCATTGCGACACTATTTAGAAGGTAGGAAAGAAAAGAAATGGATGTAAAAGGTAAAAATATTTTTATTACTGGATCAACTCGAGGTATTGGCTTAGCTATTGCAAAAGAATTTGCTCAATTAGGCGCTAACGTCATCTTAAATGGCAGGTCATCTGTGGCACCAGAAGTTTTATCATCTTTTGAAGTGTTTGAGGGTAAGGTATCCTTTATTTCTGGAGATGTTTCAGATCAGAAAGACGCTGAGCGAATGATTAATGAAGCTATTGAATTATTTGGATCAGTAGATATTCTTATTAATAACGCCGGTATTACCTATGATAAACTCTTATTAAAAATGACTCAGGAAGATTTTGAGACTGTGCTAAGAATTAATTTAACCGGAGCATTTAATATGACAAAATCAGTCTTAAAACCGATGTCAAAAGCACGACAGGGTGCTATTATCAATTTGTCTAGCGTTGTTGGCTTAACTGGGAATATTGGTCAAGCCAATTATGCAGCCTCAAAAGCAGGACTGATTGGTTTTACAAAATCAGTTGCTAGAGAAGTAGCAGGACGTGGGATTACTGTTAATGCTATTGCTCCAGGATTTATTGAATCAGATATGACTGATGTGCTATCGGAAAAAACAAGAGAGGCTATCCTTAGCCAGATTCCTATGAAACGAATTGGGAAGGCTGAAGAAGTCGCTAAATTGACAAGTTATTTAGCTAGTCAAAGTTATATCACAGGTCAAGTTATCGCCATTGATGGCGGAATGACCATGCAATAAGATTGAGGTAATAAAAATGACATTTAAGAGAGTAGTAATAACAGGATACGGCCTGACATCTCCTATTGGGAATACCCCTAAAGACTTTTGGTCAAGCTTGAAAAATGGTAAAATTGGTATTGGCCCAATTACAAAATTTGATACCAGTGATTTTGCGGTAAAAAATGCTGCTGAAGTGAATGACTTTCCATTTGATAAGTATTTTGTAAAAAAAGATTTAAATCGATTTGATACATATTCCCTTTATGCATTATATGCGGCTAATGAAGCGGTAAATAATGCTAAATTAGATTTAGAAACAATTAATTCGGATCGCTTCGGTGTTATTGTGGCGACGGGTATTGGTGGCATTCAGGAAATTGAAGAGCAGGTTATTCGTCTACATGAAAAAGGGCCTCGGCGCGTTAAACCGATGACATTACCAAAAGCCTTGCCAAATATGGCAGCAGGAAATGTTGCTATGCGGGTAGGAGCTAAGGGTATTTGTAAATCAATTAATACAGCTTGTGCGTCATCAAATGATGCCATTGGAGATGCTTTTCATCTTATCAAATTTGGCTTACAAGATATTATGATAACTGGTGGAGCAGAAGCGGCCATATCTAAATTTGCCATTGCTGGTTTCCAAAGTTTAACTGCTTTATCTACTACAGAAGATCCAACACGTGCTTCGATTCCTTTTGATAAAGATCGAAATGGTTTTGTTATGGGAGAAGGTTCAGGCATGCTAGTTTTAGAAAGTCTTGAACACGCCCAAAAACGAGGTGCAACTATTCTTGCAGAGATTGTGGGTTACGGAAATACTTGCGATTCTTATCATATGACGTCGCCTCATCCTGAGGGTTTAGGTGCTCGTAAAGCTATTAAACTTGCATTAGAAGAAGCTTCAATTTCTGCTGACACTATTGACTATGTAAATGCCCATGGAACTTCAACTCCTGCAAACGAAAAAGGAGAAAGTCAAGCTATTGTGGCAGTTCTTGGCAAGGAAGTGCCAGTATCATCAACTAAGTCATTTACTGGTCACCTTTTAGGGGCAGCTGGTGCAATTGAAGCTATTGCAACCGTGGAAGCAATGCGCAACGATTATGTTCCGATGACAGCTGGGACACGAGAACTGTCTGTCGATATTGAAGCAAACGTGATATTTGGACAAGGACAAGAAAAAGAAATCCATTATGCCATCTCAAACACTTTTGGTTTTGGTGGGCATAATGCAGTATTAGCTTTCAAAAATTGGGAGGAATAAGTTGAACATTCAAGAAATTAAGGATTTGATGACACAATTTGATCAATCAAGCCTAAGAGAATTTTCATTTAAATCACAAGATGAGGTTTTAACTTTTAGTAAAAATGAAACCAATATTACTCTGCCAACGCCGTCTTTTGATGATCAAGGACTGGCAGCAGAATCATCACTACCGATAAATAAAGCCACTATCACTGATTCTATCAATCAAAACTCAGCGGCCGTAGACCCCTTATTAGTTGAGAAAGCTGAAGGAGAATTGGTTGAAAGCCCTCTAGTTGGAGTTGCTTATCTATCTCCTGGTCCAGGTAAAGATAATTATGTAACTGTTGGAAGTCAAGTGAAGAAGGGGCAAACCTTATTAATTATTGAGGCTATGAAAGTCATGAATGAAATTCCGGCTCCTCACGATGGTGTCATAACAGAAATTCTTGTTTCTAATGAAGAAGTTGTCGAATTCGGAAGTGGGTTAGTTAGACTAAAATGATAGATATTAAGAAAATTCAAGAAGCTTTGCCACACCGCTATCCTATGTTACTGGTTGACAGAGTTTTAGATGTTACAGAGGATAAGATTGTTGCCTTGAAAAATGTAACGATTAATGAACCTTTTTTTGAAGGACATTTTCCTGATTATCCTGTAATGCCAGGAGTTTTAATTATGGAAGCTTTAGCGCAAGCGGCTGGTGTACTAGAGTTATCAAAACCAGAAAACAAAGGGAAACTTGTCTTTTATGCTGGTATGGATAAAGTTAAGTTTAAAAAACAAGTTGTTCCTGGGGATCAACTCATCATGACAGCTACCTTCCTTAAAAGACGAGGGACTATTGCTGTCGTAGAGGCAAAAGCAGAAGTTGATGGTCAATTAGCTGCGAGTGGTATGCTAACTTTTGCTATTGGTAACTAAGAACTACAGATTCTGTGGAGGAGAATAATGTTTAAAAAAATCTTAATCGCTAATCGTGGCGAAATTGCTGTTAGGATTATCCGAGCAGCTCGAGAATTAGGGATTTCCACAGTAGCCGTTTATTCTGAAGCCGATAAAACAGCTCTACATACCATGCTTGCAGATCAAGCCATTTGTATAGGTCCTGCCCGTTCAACTGATTCTTATTTAAATATGAAATCAGTCTTATCTGCAGCTATTGTCACAGGGGCTCAGGCCATTCATCCAGGCTTTGGTTTTTTAAGTGAAAACTCTAAATTTGCAACTATGTGTGAAGAAATGAATATAAAATTTATCGGTCCAGCTGCAACCATTATGGATAAGATGGGAGATAAAATTAATGCACGTGCAGAAATGCAGAAAGCAGGTGTCCCTGTTATTCCAGGTTCTGATGGTGAGGTTTTCTCAGTCCAAGAAGCACAAGAGGTTGCAGATAAAGTAGGCTATCCCATTATGTTAAAGGCCTCTGCTGGTGGGGGTGGTAAAGGTATTCGCAAAGTCACGACTGCTAGTGATTTAAAAGAAGCCTTTGAATCTGCTTCTCAGGAAGCTCTTAGTGCTTTTGGAAATGGTGCGATGTATGTTGAGAAGGTCATCTACCCAGCTAGACATATTGAAGTGCAAATTTTAGGTGATTCTTATGGGCATGTAATTCACTTGGGTGAAAGAGATTGCTCATTACAACGTAACAACCAAAAAGTTCTGGAAGAGAGTCCTTCTATTGCAATCGGCGAAACCCTTCGTAAAGAGATGGGGGATGCTGCCGTTAAAGCTGCGCAAGCAGTTGGTTACGAAAATGCTGGAACGATTGAATTTTTATTAGATGAGAAAAGTGGTCAATTTTACTTCATGGAAATGAATACGCGTATTCAAGTTGAGCATCCGGTAACAGAGTTTGTAACTGGTATTGATCTTGTTAAGGAACAAATTAAGATAGCTGCTGGTATGGAGCTGGAAATCAAGCAAGATGATATTAGGATTTCTGGCCACGCTATTGAATGCCGTATCAATGCTGAAAATCCTAAATTCAATTTTGCACCGAGCCCTGGGAAAATTACTGATTTGTATTTACCTAGTGGAGGCGTTGGTTTGCGTGTTGATTCGGCGGTCTATAACGGTTATACTATTCCCCCGTATTATGATAGTATGATTGCTAAAGTTATTGTTCACGGTGAAAATCGTTTCGATGCCTTAATGAAGATGCAAAGAGCTTTATATGAATTAGAAATTGAGGGGATTTCGACTAATATCGATTTTCAATTGGACTTGATTGCAGATCAGCATGTTATAGCTGGTGATTATGATACAGCTTTTTTGATGGAAAGCTTTTTACCAGTTTATTCTAACAAAGAAGAGGAGTGATTATGGCTTTATTTAGTAAAAAAGATAAGTACATTCGAATTACCCCTCATGTCACCCAAAAGAGCGTTGTCAGTCAGCTTGTTCCAGAGGTTCCGGATGAACTCTTTGCTAAGTGCCCAGCTTGTAAACATTCTATTTACCAAAAAGACTTAGGACCAGCTAAAATATGTCCAGAATGCTCCTATAATTTTCGAATATCTGCTCAAGAGCGTCTCGCTTTAACTATTGATGAAGGTAGCTTCCAAGAACTTTTTACGGACTTTGAGACTGAGGATCCTTTGAATTTTCCGCAATATAAGGATAAATTAGCTAAAGCAAAAGAACTTACCGGCTTACACGAAGCTGTTTTGACTGGGTTGGCTAAGGTAAAAGGCCTTAAACTTGCTTTGGCGATTATGGATTCTCACTTTATCATGGCTAGTATGGGAACAGTTGTTGGAGAAAAATTAACCCGCCTTTTTGAATATGCCACCAAAGAAAACTTACCGCTGGTTGTTTTTACAGCTTCTGGTGGAGCGCGAATGCAAGAAGGTATTATGAGTTTGATGCAGATGGCAAAAGTATCTGCGGCTGTGAAGAAGCATTCCAATGCTGGGCTTTTCTATTTGACGATTTTGACAGACCCGACAACGGGTGGTGTCACTGCGAGTTTTGCTATGTTAGGTGATATTATTCTTGCTGAACCTCAATCACTTGTAGGTTTTGCGGGACGTCGTGTCATCGAAACGACAGTTAGAGAGAATCTTCCTGAAGACTTTCAAAAGTCAGAGTTTCTCCTAGAGCATGGGTTTGTGGATGCTATCGTTAAAAGGACAGAGCTTCGCGATACTATTGCGTATTTGCTGGACTTTCATGGAGGTGTTAGATGACAGATGTAGCACGGATTCTAAAGGAAGCCCGAGATCAGGGCCGGATGACGAGTCTTGACTATGCCCATCAATTGTTTGACGATTTTATGGAACTGCACGGAGATCGTCTATATGCTGATGATGGTGCTGTTGTTGGAGGTATAGGTTACTTAAATGATCTTGCAGTTACGGTTGTTGGTATCCAGAAAGGTTCTAACCTACAAGATAACCTGCATCGTAATTTTGGTCAACCTCATCCGGAAGGTTATCGAAAAGCTTTGCGTTTAATGAAGCAGGCTGAGAAATTTGGCCGTCCGATCATTACATTTATTAATACTGCTGGTGCCTACCCAGGTGTGGGTGCAGAAGAAAGGGGTCAGGGCGAAGCAATTGCTCGTAATCTTTTAGAGATGAGCGATCTGAAAGTTCCTATTATTGCAATTATAATAGGTGAAGGTGGTTCTGGTGGAGCATTGGCACTAGCATTAGCTGACCAAGTTTGGATGCTTGAAAACTCCATTTACGCCGTTCTCAGCCCAGAAGGTTTTGCTTCCATTTTATGGAAGGATGGTTCGAGAGCTACAGAAGCAGCTGACCTGATGAAAATTACGGCTAGAGAATTGCTTCAAATGAAGGTTGTAGATCGTATTATTCCTGAACGTGGTTATTTTTCAAGTGAGATTATCGCTAAGTTGAAAAAGCATTTAATTACTGAAATTGAAAATTTGCGGAAATTACCACTAGAAGAATTATTAGAAAATCGGTACAATAGATTTAGAAAATATTAAAAATCCTAATTAGGATTTTTTTTTGCAAAAGGAAGAACTAGCACGAAAATAAAAAGTTATTACCACTTATCATTGTGCTAACTGCTTGTCAGAATTCATCTTATAAAGAAAAAGATCATAGCTGGGTTTTAAATCAGAAAAGGATATAAGAAAAAGGATAGAAATTTCTATCCTTTCAGGTTTAAGGCAAACTAGAACTAGCAGTAGCCTAGCTTGTCTTTTATTTTATCCTTGATTTTCTATTTTGGCGAAATAATATCAGCACCACCCATATAAGGACGGAGAACTTCAGGAATAGTGATTGAACCATCTTCATTTTGATAGTTTTCTAAAATTGCTGCAACGGTACGTCCAACAGCAAGACCGGAACCATTAAGGGTATGGAGTAGCTTAACTTTACCGTCAACTTCATCTCGGTAGCGGATTTGTGCACGACGAGCTTGGAAATCTTCAGTGTTAGAACAACTTGAAATTTCTCTATAGGTGTTTTGTGCAGGTATCCAAACTTCCACATCATAAGTTTTAGCGGCAGAAAACCCCATATCTCCAGTGCATAATGTTATAACCCGATAAGGAAGGTTAAGTTTTTGTAAGATGTTTTCAGCGTTGGCGGTCATTTTTTCAAGTTCATCATAAGACTCTTCAGGTTTTGCAAATTTAACCATTTCTACCTTATGGAATTGATGTAAACGAATGAGCCCACGTGTATCACGACCTGCTGAACCTGCTTCTGAGCGGAATGATGGACTCATAGCAGTAAAGTAAATTGGTAATTCTTTACCGTCAAGAATTTCGCCGCGGTAATAATTAGTCAAAGGAACTTCTGCTGTAGGAATGAGAACAAAATTAGTATCAGCCAATTCAAAGGTATCCTCTTTAAATTTTGGATATTGACCTGTTCCAAACATAGAATCATGATTAACCATGTAAGGAGGGATAATTTCCTGATAGCCTTCTTTGGCATGTTCATCTAGCATAAAGTTATAGAGTGCTCGTTCAAGTCGAGCGCCTAAGTTTTTATAGAATAAGAAGCGTGCACCAGTAACTTTGGCGCCACGTTCCCAGTCAAGAATATCTAAAGCTTCACCCAAGTCCCAATGTGCTTTGATTTCAAAGTCAAATTCACGCGGTGTTCCCCAACGACGAACTTCAACATTTTCTTCCTCATCAGCACCAACAGGAACAGAATCGTGGGGTGTATTAGGGAGGGTGGTAATGATTTCAGTTACTTTTTCATCAATTTCAGCTAATTCATTATCAATTGCTTTAATATTTGCTGAGACTTTTTGCATATCAGCAATTTGTTGATTTGCATCTTCTTTTTGACGTTTTGCTTGGGCAATAGCAGCAGAAGCAATATTACGTTCAGCTTTTAATTCTTCAGATTTGATAAGTAGTTGTCGTCGTTCTTGATCTAAATCTTTTAAATGGCTAAGTGTTTCTTCAGAGACACCGCGCATTTTTAACTTTGCGGCAACACTATCAAAATCAGTTCTGATACGCTTTAAATCTAACATGATAAACTCCTTTTTTATAAAAAAATACAGAATATGAAATGCTGGAGCGCTTTTGCGCGGTTCCATCCAGCTTCACATTCTGTGCACTTAATTAGTATTCAATTAATCGAATCGGTAGAATTTCACATGGGCAACTTATCTGTTCACAGCAAGCACAGACTTTCTGAAAAGGTAACCATATTACTTATCCGACAAGTTTATTATATCAAATTTATTTGAAATGTAAACAAGAAAAATACGTGCATAGTAGACGCCGACACCTGCATTCCCTAAAAACTTATGATAAAATATGGCTATGACTACAAAAATGAAAAAAGAAAGTCGAACACATCACTATGGCTTGGATTTATTACGAATTATTTCCATGTTTATGATTGTTGTGACTCACGTATTAGGAAAAGGTGGCCTTAGATCGGAAGTTGATGGACAAGCAGACTCTTATTTTATTGTTACATGGGTCATTCAGGTTTTAGTATATGGAGCAGTTAATTGTTATGCTTTGATTAGTGGTTACGTAGGAGTAAATTCAAAATATCGATATTCAAAATTAGCCAATATTTGGTTGCAGGTTTTCTTCTATACTTTTACTATTACGTTATTATTTTCCTTAGCCGGATTCCCAGTAACCTTATTAAATTGGCGTCAAGCTTTTTTCCCAATTGTTAGTGGCCAATATTGGTATATGTCTGCTTATTTTGGCTTACTTATTTTTATGCCAATGATTAACAGTGGACTCAAAGCATTGTCAAATAACCAGTTGCGAAATCTCGTTATTTTGATTGCTATAGTATTTTCTATCTTACCTGCTATGATGAATAATCGTGTTGCCGAGTTTTCATTGAGTAAGGGATTTGAGATGACCTGGTTGCTTATTCTGTATATTTTGGGTGCATACCTACATCGATTAGATCTGAAACGATTTAGTACTTACAAGTTGCTGCTTGTTTATTTCATATCGATGGTAGTTACTTATTTTATGAAGTTTATTGTTGGGAATATTTGGTACTGGTATGTATCTCCAAGTCTCAGTTTAGGAGCTATTTGTTTATTTATAATTTTTGCAAAGATGACTATATCTGAGCAACACAAGCTTCATGCTTTTATTGTACTAGTAGCCCCCACTACGCTAGGCGTTTATCTAGCACATTTGCACCCCTTATTAGTAAAGTTTGTCATACGTGATTTTGCAGAACCATTTATTAACGCACCTATTTTTATTTATCCATTTTTAATATTAGGAGCAAGTTGCCTCATTTATATGTGTGCCTTTTTCGTTGAAAAAAGTCGCATCTACCTTTTTAAATGCTTAAGAGTCAATTACTTAATGGAGTGGATTGATCGTAAATTACCTTTTGATAAATAAAAAAATAAACTGAAAGAAGTCAGTTTATTTTTTTCGTCTAAACCATCTAGCGATAATCGTTTGAATGAGTGTTGGTAATCTAACAACCTTTTCATTTCCGATTTTTTCTCTAGCAACTTTTAAAATCTTTCCCGAATCTTTAGAAGCAAATAAAAATTTACCTTTATCCGTAAAAATCTCAAAATGGCGACTAATTTTTTTTCTTGAAACATTAGCTCCAATTTGATTTATGGAGGTCCAAGGAATTTGAATATAGTCTTCTACATTTTTATCGCTATAAAACTCAAATGCTTTATCACCAATTAAAATTTTCCCGACTTTACCTCCCATACCAAGGTATGAGACAGCTTTAGTTTGTAAGATGACTGAACTATTCATGGATTTAGCCATTAATCTAACCCCTTCTAAAAAGACTATAGCTATTATAGCATATATTAATAGTAAAGATAAAAACCTGAGATAAAAATCCCAGGTTTTGTCGTTATTACATGATATGTAGTACACGAGCAAGGATACCAACAGCAAACAAAGCGATAATGATTGTGATTGGTGAAACTTTTTTCTTCAGCAACCACATACATAGGAATGTAAGGGCAAGTCCCATTAATCCAGGAATAAGTGAATCAAGTTGTCCTTGAAGTGATTGTTCTTGATATTTATCAAGGCTCATACCATTGAGTGCTTGACCAAGGATTCCTTTTAATTCAGCTCCGTTGATATTTCCTTTAGGGAACTCAACATAAGCACCTTTTGATAGAAGTTTAGATGGCAGTCCAACTGTAAATTTAATGGATACCCAACGTTCTACCAACACGGCAAGAATGAACATACCAAGGATTGAAGCACCTTTTGTGATATCTTGAAGGATTCCACCTGACATGTCTTTAGTGATTTCAGAACCAGCTTTATAACCAAACTCTTGAGTATACCATAAGAAGGCCATACGAATGATGTTCCATCCAAAGAAGAATAATAGAGGACCAACAATATTACCAGATGATGCTAGAGAAGCACCAAGAGCACCTAAGATTGGGCGAACTGTAAACCAGAAGACGGGATCACCGATACCGGCCAAAGGTCCCATCATACCAATCTTAACCCCTTGAATAGCTGCGTCATCAATATCAGTTCCATTAGCTCTTTCTTCTTCAAGTGCTAAAGTAACCCCCATGATTGGAGCAGCAACATATGGATGAGTGTTAAAGAATTCAAGGTGACGTGCAAGTGCAGCAGATTGATCTTCTTTTGTTGTGTATAGTTTTTTAATAGCTGGAATTAGTGCATATGCCCAACCTAAATTTTGCATACGTTCGTAGTTCCAAGAACCTTGTAAGAATTGTGAACGCCACCATACTTTCTGACGATCGGATTTTGATAATTTAATTTGTTCAGTCATTGTGGGCCCCTTTCTAGTAGTCTTCAAGGATATCGCCGATTGGATCATTTGATCCACCGTTACCTGATCCACCATTACCACCTTGTTTTGAAAGGTTTAGGTAGATGAAGGCCATTGCAACACCGATAGTACCAAGAGCGATAAGAGTTAAATTGCTCAAAGCAGCAAAAGCGAAACCAAGAGCGAAGAAAGGCCATACTTCACGAGTAGCCATCATGTTGATAACCATAGCATAACCTACGGCAACAACCATGCCACCACCAACAGCCATACCACCATTTAACCAATCTGGCATCAAATTAAGGGCATCTTTTACGGCGTGTGCAGGAATAGCGATTAATAGGGCTGCGGGAATCGCGATACGAAGACCTTGCATAAGTAATGCGATAAAGTGGGCACGTTCAACACCGGCGATGTTACCATCTTTTGCTGCATTATCAGCAGTATGGGCTAAGGCAACTGATAGTGTACGAACAATCATGGTTAGGAAAAGTCCAGCAACGGCCAAAGGAATTGCTGTTGCTGTTGCAACTGCGATTCCTTGGGTAGTAAAGTTTCCACCTTTTACCATGATAATAGCAGCAGCGACAGATGCGAGTGCTGCATCTGGTGCAACTGCAGCTCCAATATTTGCCCAACCTAGAGCAATCATTTGTAATGAGCCACCAAGCATAACGCCAGCTTCTAGATTACCAGTTACGAGACCGATAAGTGTACAAGCGACAAGTGGTTGGTGGAATTGAAATTGGTCAAGAATACCTTCCATACCTGCGAAGAAGGCAACCACAACGACCAAGATAGCAGAAATAATTGAAATATCTGACATTTTCTTATCCTTTCGAAGTGTAAATAGAGAGACTGTCTTAATATAAAAGTAACAGACAGAATTCATCGATTTAATATAGATATAATAGATAGGTTTCGACTTTATTGTCCTAAACTATCTTATTTAACATTTGCTTTTTTAATAAGATCAAATAGATTCTTTTTAGAATCGTTTGGAACTTTACGGACATCAAACTGAACGCCTAATTCTTGAAGTTTTTCAAAAGCAGCAACATCATCTTTATCCATTGAAAGAACGTTGTTAACCATTGTTTTACCTGTTGAATGAGCCATTGAACCAACGTTCAATTCTTTAATCTCTACACCACCTTCAACGGCGCGTAGGGCGTCTTGAACAGTTTCAAATAAGATCAGAGCTTGAGTATTACCAAAGCGAGGATCTTTCGCAACTTCAGTTAGTTTTTTAATAGGAACAACATTTGCTTTGATACCACCAGGTGCGGCTTGTTTAATCAATTGTTTACGTAGATCGTCTTTAGCAACAGTATCTGACGCAACGATGATACGGTTTGCTTTAGAAGCTGGTGTCCAAGCTGTCGCAACTTGACCGTGTAATAAGCGAGTATCGATACGAGCAAGGTTAATTTTAAGTTTACCATCACCAATGACAGTACCTTCTGGAATTGAACCTTTCACAACTGGGGCAGCTACTGGACTAGCGACAACCTCAGCTGGATTGAGCTCTTCTGGTAGAGCTTTGACTCCCTCTTTAGATTCTTTAATAATATTAGCGGCAACTTGTTCAACACCTGCATTAGCGTCCATCATACGCTCAGTATAGGCTTGAATAAGCATTGGCAAGTTAAGACCTGTGATGATAGCCATTTTACGTTCAGGATTTTCTCCCATAACGCGACTAGCCTGGTTAAATGGAGATCCACTCCAAAGGTCAGCTAGTACAAGTACTTCATCATCAGTATCAAATTGAGCGATAGCATTGTTGAAGTGTGCATATAAATCATCAGGTCCTTCATTTGGCATAAAAGTTACAACTTGAACTTTCTCTTGTTCGCCAAAAATCATAGAACCAGATTGATGAATACCTTCAGCAAATTTACCGTGGCTGGCAATAATAATACCGATACCCATTCTTGTTCTTCCTCCTTTTAAAAATTTTTTCGCTAAAATGAAAAAGAATAATCTCCTTCCAACTGTTATTTTTGTCTGACAGTTGGCAATCCTTTTCCATTTAAACGAAATTCAAGAACGTCTCTATTTTAAAACGTTTTCAATGAAAAAGCAATACTTTTTCCAAATTAATTATAAATATAGGAAAAATACCGTGAAATATGAGATAAAATCACCATCTTTGAAGTATTGTTATTATCTTAACCTTAAGGAGATGATAGCTACAAGAAAAAGGCTTGGAAGCGGTGTGGAAATATGAAAACGAAGGCTGATAACTGAGAAAATATCACGAAAAAAACCAACTTTCCGATAAAGAAAGTGGTTTCGTTTTCAACTATAAGAAAAGCGCCTCTAATTTTCTTGCTACTCCATCTTCTTCGTTAGACCATTCAATTTGTTCATCGGCATAAGGTAGCAAGAGATCGTTCGCATTTTTCATGGCATAGCCTTTGCCTGCGTAAGCAAGCATCTCTGTATCGTTTTGTTCATCTCCAAAGGCAATGAGGTCTTTTCTTTCCTTATTAAAGAGATTAAGAAGGTAATTGAGAGCGTATGCTTTATTAACATTTTTAGGAGAGATTTCAAGGATATTTAAGGGGCCACCCCAGGAGTTAACTTCAATCTCATCTTTGAAAAATGCACGCATATTTTTAGCCAAAGCAATCTTATCTTGATGATGTGTTTGCATTAATAGTGCATTTGGATCCCGTGTAATCTTATTTTCAATAAGTTGCATATCATCTGTAATTGCCTCTACTCCAAATAATTGAGGATCAATCTTGTCTCTATTGTTTAAGGTAATGTAGAAGTTTTTGCGATATTCACTAGCAATAAAATCCATTTGGAAATCTTCTTGGAGTTTTAATATATCAAGGAGGTATTTTCGGTTCAGAGTAACATTATGTTCATATTTCCATTTTTGTTCAGGTATATGAGTTAGAGAACCATTGAATGTAATCATGGGAGTTTTGAGTTGTAATTGAAGATAGTAATCTAAGGCCATTCGATAAGGACGTCCAGTAGAGATAACAACTTGGTGACCTTTTTTTTCCACTTTTTGAAGAACTTTTTTTGTATACTCTGAAATAGTATTATCATGATGGAGTAAAGTTCCATCTAAATCAAGGGCAATTATTTTTTTAGTCATGCTAAAAGTATATCAAAAAAAGCAAAAAAACCATAGTATTATCGGAAGGTTAAAAGTCTCTTTCTGTTTTAATAAAAAACGAACATTAAAATATTTTTTTATAAAAATGTTTGAGTTTTAATTGGTTTGATGTTACCATGATCTTGTCGTTTATAATAAAAATCATTAATTAAACAAGGCTAAGTGACATTAATGAAGCCTTTTTTGATTTTTTGTATTATCTAGAAAATAAGGAGAATCCGATTAATTATGGATACATTTTTTAAATTAAGAGAGAATGCTACAAGTGTCTCTACTGAGATAATTGCAGGCCTAACAACCTTTTTTGCAATGTCTTATATTTTGTTTGTCAATCCGAGTATTCTAGGAGCAGCAGGTATGCCAACTAAAGCTGTCTTCCTTGCAACAATTCTTGCAGCAGTAACTTCTACTTTAATTATGGGCTTGTTTGCGAACGTACCGTATGCCTTGGCACCTGGTATGGGCTTAAATGCCTTTTTTACTTATACTGTTGTTTTTGGGCTTGGCTTTTCTTGGCAAGAGGCTTTAGCAATGGTTTTTATTTGTGGTCTGTTTAACATTTTTATTACGGTAACCAAGGTGCGCAAAAGTATTATTAAAGCTATTCCGCTCAGTTTGCAGCATGCTATTGGTGGAGGAATTGGTGTCTTTGTAGCTTATTTGGGATTTAAAAATGCGAATATCATCAATTTTTCCTTGTCCGCTCAAAATATTGTTGCCGTTAATGGCATAGAGCCTGCTAAAACAAGTGCTAAAACATTTGCGCATGGAATCTTATCGCTAAGTGCTAACGGTGGCGTGGTTCCAGCCATCTCTACATTTACAGAACCAAGTGTTCTTTTAGCTGTCTTTGGTTTACTTTTAATGACTGTATTGGTTATTAAGAATGTTCGTGGAGCCATTTTGTTGGGTATTATTGCAACAACATTGATAGGGATTCCATTAGGTGTTGTTGATTTATCAGCTATTGATCTTGGGGGCAATCATATTGGCCAAGCCTTTAATGAGTTAGGGACAACCTTCTTGGCAGCAGTTGGTGGCTTGACAAACTTATTTAAGGATTCTAGCCGTCTGCCGCTTGTTCTTATGACAATTTTTGCATTTTCCTTATCAGATACATTTGATACTATAGGGACCTTCATTGGTACGGGACGTCGTACAGGGATTTTTTCAGCAGAAGATGAAGCTGCTTTAGAAAATAGCACTGGCTTTTCGTCTAAGATGGATCGTGCCTTGTTTGCTGATGCTATAGGGACATCAATTGGGGCTTTATTTGGAACCTCAAATACAACGACTTATGTAGAGTCTGCAGCAGGTATTGCGGAAGGTGGGAGAACGGGTTTGACAGCAGTTTCTACAGCAGTATGTTTTCTCTTATCGATTCTTTTGTTACCATTAGTGGGCATTGTTCCTGCTGCAGCAACTGCTCCAGCTCTCATTATTGTTGGTGTTATGATGGTTTCATCATTTTTAGATGTGGATTGGAGTAATTTTGAAGATGCTTTACCAGCTTTTTTTGCCGCCTTTTTTATGGCCTTATGTTATTCCATTTCCTATGGGATAGCTGGCGCATTTATCTTCTACTGTTTAGTCAAAGTAGTTAAAGGCAAAGCCCGAGAGGTTCATCCAATCTTATGGGGAGCAAGCTTCCTATTTATACTTAACTTTGTTATACTTGCTATTCTTTAAAAAAGCAGTTGTAAATACGACTGCTTTTTTCGAATAGAATAGATAGGATAGGACTTGGAAGTAAAATGCTTTTCTGATATAATGACTTTATGTTTTATACTAAAGATGAAGCTGAGCTCATTACTTTTGGTTGTGCACTTGGCCAAAAACTAAAAGAAAATGATTTGTTAATTTTATCAGGGGACTTAGGAGCTGGCAAAACTACTTTGACTAAGGGGATTGCCAAAGGCTTAGGAATTGCCCAAATGATTAAAAGTCCTACTTATACTATAGTTAGAGAATATGAAGGTCGGTTGCCTCTTTTTCATTTAGATGTCTACCGAATTGGTGACGATTCGGATTCTATTGATTTAGATGATTTTGTGTATGGGAATGGTGTGACGGTTATTGAATGGGGCGATCTGTTAAACTTAGCTGACTTTGAAGATTATTTAGCCATTACCATCGAAAAAATCGCGAATGGACGCCAATTGAAGTTTCATGCACAAGGAAAACGGTCTCAACAACTCCTTGAGGATTTGCAAAATGACTAATGATAATGTACTTATCGAAGAAGCTCGAGCTGAGGATGCTGAAGCTATCATCAATTTAATGAACCAGGTTGCTCAAGAAACGTCCTTTATCTCAGAAGTAGAAGTCTTTAAAAAGGCCTCCCTAGAGCAGTTGCAATTTCTTTTGGCGAGTCAAACAGAAAGCGTACTAGAACTCTGTCTAGTCGTTAAAGTTAATCAAAAATTGATAGGTCTCTTGAATATTTCCAATAGTCAACTGGAGGAAACAGCTCATATTGGTGACCTATTTATCATTGTTAGTGAAGCCTATCAAGGTTATGGTTTAGGGCAAGATTTAATTGAGCTCGCCCTAGACTGGATAAGAGAAATGGGATTGCTTAAAAAAATTGAACTCCAGGTTCAGGTTAGGAATCAAAAAGCCATCCATATTTATGAAAAGTTTGGTTTTAGGATTGAAGGGAAAAGAAAATTAGCTGTTAAAACGAAAGATGGAGAATTTCAGGATGTTTACCTTATGGGAAAAATTCTGGAAGATTAAATAATAAATGAAAATTGGAAAAAAAATATTTTTGATGATTTTAACAATCATCTGTACGACTCTTATAGCAATAGGCGTGTATGCAACTAGTGCTTATAATTTTTCTACCGGTGAACTAGCAAAAACCTTTAAAGATTTCAATACCTCTGATAAGAAAACTGATGTTATCAAGCAAACTAAGCCTTTTTCTATTTTATTAATGGGGGTTGATACCGGCTCATCTGAGCGTAAGTCCAAGTGGTCAGGTAATAGTGACTCGATGATTTTGGTGACTATAAATCCTGAAACTAAAAAAACAACTATGACTAGTTTGGAAAGAGATATTTTAATAAAACTTTCCGGTCCAGACTCAAATGATATGAATGGAGCAGAGGCTAAACTCAATGCTGCATATGCTTCTGGCGGGGCTCAGATGGCTATCATGACAGTTCAGGATTTATTGAACATCAAGATTGATAAGTATGTTCAAATAAACATGCAAGGACTTATTGATTTGGTTGATGCTGTGGGTGGTATTACAGTTACAAATGAATTTGATTTTCCGATTTCAATCTCTGAGAATGAACCGGAGTATCAGGCAAAAGTTCAGCCAGGCACTCATAAAGTAAATGGGGAGCAAGCCCTTGTTTATGCTCGGATGCGTTATGATGATCCTGAAGGGGATTATGGCCGACAAAAACGTCAGCGATTAGTTATTCAAAAGGTCATTAAGAAAATTCTAGCCTTAAATAGTATCAGTTCTTATCGAAAAATTTTACATGCGGTTAGCAATAACATGCAAACTAACATCGAAATTTCATCACAAACTATTCCGGCTTTACTTGGCTATGCCGATGCCTTGAAAAGAATCCATTCTTATCAGTTGAAAGGTGAGGATGCTACCTTAGCAGATGGTGGTTCTTATCAAATTGTTAAGGAAGACCACTTATTGGCTATTCAAAATCGGATTCGTCGTCAACTGGGCTTAAGTGAAATCACAGAACTCAAAACGAGTGCAGTGACTTACGAAGAGTTATATGGTCTTGAAGGAAGTTCGAAAGCTAAAGCAGAAGCTAGTTCTGAAGAGAATACACAATCTGAGGGTCAATATTCAGGCCAAGTAAATAATAATAGTTCGTACTATTCAACTCCAAATAATTTTAGTACGGGTGTTCCTTCAGAAAGCATTCCTTCAACGGTTCCTGGTTCTACAAATAGCTCGGTAACAGGAGGAACTGCAAATTCAGGTAGTCTTCCTGCTAATACAGGGGCAACTACTGAACCAGTAAATCCAGTCTCTCCTGCACCGAATGGGGGGAACTAGCCTTACACCGACGCAATAAAAAAGCAAGACCTAACGGAAGAGGTCTTGCTTTTTTACTAATGCTATCAAAAGTTATTGATATTTTTCCATGCGTTCTTTGATTTGATTGATTTTGGGTTGTGTCTCTTGGTTAAAGACTCTTAACTTATAAGTCAAGTCGTCACTAATTGTTTGAATTTTTTCAGCTTCGGATTGAATAAGTTTCAGATTTGCTTTGATACTATTTAAATCTAACTGAATCTTGTCTTTGGTTTCTTTTACCTTGCTTAGATTGGAAATAATTTTTTCTTTATTCTGATAGGTCATATAAGCAATATAGGAAGCCAATCCTCCTATCAAGAAGGGTTTGATTTTCATTCGTTAACCTCCTTTTTTATTTTGGCAGCAAGCTGTGCTAGGTGTTCAAAGTCAGGGTCATGTACAGTGTATTTAATAGAAAGACCGTCATTTTCGCTATAGCGAGGGACTAAGTGAATGTGTGCATGGAAAACAGTTTGTCCTGCTAACTCCTCGTTGTTATTAACAATATTCATTGCAGTAGCATCGGTGGCTTTTTGAACAGCTCTTGCAAGTTTTGGTAAACGAGCGAAGGTTTTGCTGGCAGTTTCTGCACTCATGTCAAGGACATTGCGGACATGTTCTTTAGGAATGAGGAGAGTGTGTCCAGGGGTGGCCTGGGAAATATCTAAAAATGCTAAGACATCGTCATCTTCATAAACTTTTGACGAGGGAATATCTCCATTTATTATTTTACAAAAAATACAATCATTCATAATGCTTACTACCCTTCTTTAGATTCTATAGCTATTTTTAATCTACTTTTGATTATGGGGATAAATGCTTTAAATGAAAGTTTACTGGACTTTCTTACAAGATTTACCAATAAGTCCCGTCCAAAAAGTAAGTAAAAAAATAATTGAAACTTTGAACCATTTAAACATTGTCAATCCTCCTTTTTACATTTTACCTTTTTTTTGAAAGCACTTCAATCAAAATAAGATAAGAGAATAATCGGATGTGGATTCTTATAATGATAAGCTTCAAAATTGTCGGAATCTTTATTTTTCGGGAAGAAATTAGCTGTAGTGTGTGTTGTTATTAGGTTTATGATAATTCTTATAGAAGCAATTAACTGATTTGCTTCACTTTCTTATCTATAATTTGTTATAATAGAAGGCATTAAAAGCTATTATTTAGAAAGAGTTAACATGCTGAAAATCGAAAATTTAACAGGGGGATATATTAATATTCCTGTTCTGAAAGATATTACTTTCTCAGTTGATGACGGCCAGTTAGTAGGTTTAATAGGTTTAAATGGCGCTGGGAAATCAACTACTATTAAGGAAATTATCGGACTTTTAAGACCTTATAAGGGCACAATAAAAATTGATGGGCTAAGCTTGGAAGAAGACCCAGCTGCTTATCGTAAAAAAATTGGATTTATTCCAGAAACACCAAGTTTATATGAAGAATTGACTTTGGCAGAACATATTGAAACGATAGCTATGGCTTATGATATAGAGGTTTCAGACGCTTTTGAACGTGCACAGCCTCTACTTAAAACTTATCGTTTGTTAGACCGATTAGATTGGTATCCAAGCCAGTTTTCAAAAGGAATGAAACAAAAGGTAATGATTATTTGTGCTTTTATTATTGATCCTAGTCTCTTCATTTTAGATGAACCTTTCTTGGGACTTGATCCTTTAGCTATCTCGGATTTAATTGCTTATTTAGAAGTTGAAAAAGGAAAAGGGAAGTCTATTTTAATGAGCACTCATGTCCTTGATTCAGCAGAAAAAATGTGTGATTCTTTTGTAATTCTACACCAGGGAGAGATAAGAGCTCAAGGAACTCTATCTGATTTACGAGCAACTTTTGGAAATCCAAAAGCCAGTTTGAATGATATCTATTTAGCGTTAACAACTGAGGTATAAAGATGAGACAACTTTTTAAGCAACGTCGGTTAGCCTTCTTAGCCTTGCACCGTAAATATCTCCCTTATGTTTTAAATGATCACTTTGTTTTGGTTTTAGTTTTCTTGTTAGGTTATATTCTTTATCAATATAGTCAATTGCTCAATCATCTCCCTGAGAACCGTTTCCCGATTATACTTATTGTAATGGTTTTATTTCTGTTTCTCTTAGGTTTTGGAAAACCCGCTACCTATCTTGAGCCGGCAGATCAACACTTCCTTCTTTGTCAAGAAACTTATGTCGTCAAGCATCTTAAAGGAAGTGGTAGGCGTTCCTTCTATACTTGGACGGGAGTAGGTGGCCTTCTTTTATTACTCTTATACCCATTATTCCTTAAGTTGGGATTTGGTGTAGTGACCTTTTTAGGTGTCTTAGCTTTGTTTGCTAGCCTGAAGTGGATTGTCCAAAAATATAAAGTTGATACATTGTTGGTAGAAGGGCATCTGGATTGGGATAAGGCTATTGCTTATGAATTAGAACGTCAGCAGGGGGTCTTAAAATTTTATGCTCTTTTCACAACGGTCAAAGGACTTTCTAGTAAGTTTAAAAATAGAAGATATCTCAATTTCTTATTGGCTATCTTCCCTAAAAAGAGTGATAATCTATGGTTAAACCTCTATGCACGGGCTTTTTTGAGAAGTTCAGATTATTTAGGTCTATTTCTTAGACTAATTATCTTGAGCTGTCTGAGTCTAAGTCTAATAAAGAATTCTTATCTAGCTTTGACTCTAGCTCTCGTGTGGAACTATTTATTATTCTTCCAGCTTCTAGCTTTATATCATCATTATAATTATTATTTTATGGCTCAGCTTTATCCTAAGACTAAGGAACTGAAAAAAAAGAATTTATTACTCTTTCTAAGATACTTATCAGCTTTTGCCTTCCTACTCCAAGTTATTTTTTGTCATGAACTAATCATTTTAGGAGGAGTAACTATTATAATGCTCTTTTTAACTCTAGTTTATATCCCTTATAAGCTGAAGAACATAATTGACTAAGTTATCTAAAACAAGTAAAATAGGGATAACTGATTTGAAATAGAAAAGGAGGGCGATAGTATGACAATAACAGAAGATGATTTAACCTTGACGCCCTTACGCGGAAAAAGTGGAAAAGCTTACAAAGGAACCTACCCCAATGGTGATAGTGTTTTTATTAAGTTGAACACTACTCCAATTTTGCCAGCCTTGTCTAAAGAACAAATTGCACCGCAATTACTTTGGGCAAAACGCATGGGGAATGGTGATATGATGAGTGCGCAAGAATGGTTAGATGGCCGTATTCTTTCGCGTCAGGACATGAATAGTAAGCAAATTATCCATATATTATTGAGGCTACATAAGTCAAAACAACTAGTCAATCAACTGTTACAGCTTAATTACAAAATTGAAAATCCCTATGATTTAGTGGCCGACTTTGAACGAAATGCCCCTTTGCAAATTCAACAAAATTCTTACTTGCAAGGTGTAGTCAAAGAACTTAAAAGAAGTCTGCCAGAATTTAGAGCTGACATAGCTACTATTGTTCATGGTGATATTAAGCACAGCAACTGGGTTATCACAACGAGTGGTATGATTTACTTGTGTGACTGGGATTCAGTACGTTTAACAGATCGGATGTATGATGTGGCTTATTTATTGAGTCATTATATTCCAAGATCACGGTGGTCAGAGTGGTTATCTTACTACGGCTATAAAAATAACGAAAAAGTGATGAGTAAAATCTTCTGGTATGGTCAACTTTCTTACTTGACTCAGATCTTAAGATGCTTTGACAAACGTGATATGGAACATGTGAATCAGGAAATTTACGCCCTCCGTAAATTTAAAGAAAGTTTTAGAAAGTTATAATGCGAGTTCGAAAACGAAAAGGTGCTGAGGAGCACTTGGAAAATCACCCACAATATGTTATATTAGAACCTGAAGTTGCCAAAGGTCGTTGGCAAGAAGTATTTGGCAATACTAATCCTATCCACATTGAAGTTGGTTCAGGAAAAGGTGGCTTTATCACTGGTATGGCTAAACAAAATCCAGACATTAACTATATTGGAATTGATATTCAATTATCGGTTTTAAGTTATGCTTTAGATAAAGTATTAGAGGCAGATGTTCCAAATGTACGTTTGTTGCGAGTGGATGGCTCTAGTTTGACTAACTATTTCAATGATGGAGAGATTAGTCTACTCTATCTTAACTTTTCAGATCCTTGGCCAAAATCCAGACATGAGAAACGTCGACTGACTTATAAGGATTTCCTTAAGACTTATCAAACTATTCTTCCTCCTCAAGGACAACTTCATTTTAAAACAGATAATCGTGGCTTATTTGAATATAGCTTAGCTAGCTTTTCTCAGTATGGGATGACTTTAAAGCAGGTTTGGTTAGATTTACATGCTAGTGATTATGAAGGAAATGTCATGACTGAGTACGAAGCTAAGTTTGCTCAAAAGGGGCAAGTGATATACAGAGTGGAAGCTCAATTTTAATATGTTTTGGAAGTTGATATCAACTTCTCAAATGGAGAGGTCGCATAGTGGCCGAGTGCGCACGCTTGGAAAGCGTGTAGTCCTTAACGGGGCTCGGGGGTTCGAATCCCCTCCTCTCCTTTGAATTAACTTTTGAGAAAGTTTAGGCTTTAGGCTTGCTATGTCGAAGGATTGTGGTATAATGGGAATAACAAATATAGAAAGGTGGTGAGAAATATCTCGCCACTTTTGTATTGACATTTTGTCCGATAAAGGAATTTTCCTTTATGCAATTATAGTAAAGGAGGGCATTGTTATCGCTAATCAACATATTATCGATACTGTTACGGAGACAGTATCCCCAGTTATCAAGTCGCCGTTTGAACTTGTTGATGTAGAATATGAAAAAATGGGGAGTGACTATATCCTAAGCATTCTGGTTGACAAAGAAGGTGGTATTACGGTTGAAGATACTACTGAGTTGACGGAGATTATTAGTCCACTTTTAGATCAGATTTCTCCGGATCCCTTTCCAGACCAGTATATGTTAGAGGTATCTAGTCCTGGGTTGGAAAGACCACTCAAGACCAAGGAAGCTATTGAAAAGGCGGTAGGTTCCTATGTGAATGTTAGCCTTTATAAGGCTATTGATAAAGTCAAGGTTTTTCAAGGAGATTTGATATCTTTTGATGGGAAAACCTTAACGATTGATTATTTAGATAAGACTCGTCACAAAGTAGTAGATATCCCATACCAGACAGTTGCTAAAGCACGTTTGGCAGTTAAACTTTAACTGATTTTAAAAGTAAGAAAGGAATTTTGCTTTTGCAAGGAATTGCAGAGCATCACAGATTATGAGCAAAGAAATGCTAGAAGCCTTCCGTATTTTGGAAGAAGAAAAACACATTAACAAGGACGATATTATTGAAGCCGTTACAGAATCTTTAAAGTCTGCTTATAAGAGACGTTATGGTCAATCAGAGTCGTGTGTGATTGAGTTTAATGAAAAAACTGGTGACTTTCAGGTCTTTTCAGTCCGTGAAGTTGTCGAAGAAGTTTTTGATAGTCGTTTAGAAATTAGCTTAAGCGATGCCTTAGCTATCAGTTCCGCATATGAATTAGGAGATAAAATTCGTTTTGAAGAATCGGTAGCTGAATTTGGTCGTGTTGCAGCACAATCTGCTAAGCAAACGATTATGGAAAAAATGCGTCGCCAAATGCGTGAAATCACCTACAATGAATATAAAGAGCATGAAGGTGAAATCATGACAGGGACAGTTGAACGTTTTGATCAACGTTTCATTTATGTGAATTTAGGATCACTTGAAGCGCAGCTATCACACCAAGATCAAATTCCAGGAGAAACTTTCAAATCTCATGACCGTATTGAAGTCTATGTTTATAAAGTTGAAAATAATCCGAAAGGTGTTAATGTTTTTGTAAGTAGGAGTCACCCAGAATTTATCAAACGCATCATGGAACAAGAAATTCCAGAAGTGTTTGATGGCACGGTGGAGATCATGAGTGTCTCACGTGAAGCTGGTGATCGGACAAAGGTAGCTGTAAGAAGTCATAATCCAAACGTTGACGCCATCGGAACCATTGTAGGGCGTGGTGGAAGTAACATCAAAAAAGTTATTAGTAAATTTCATCCGAAACGTTACGATGCCAAGACAGGAATTGAAATTCCAGTAGAAGAAAACATTGATGTGATTCAATGGGTAGACGATCCAGCAGAATTTATCTATAATGCGATTGCTCCCGCTGAAGTTGATATGGTTCTTTTTGATGAAATAGATAGTAAACGTGCAACAGTTGTGGTACCTGATAGTAAATTATCTCTTGCAATTGGACGTAGGGGTCAAAATGTTCGCTTAGCAGCCCATTTAACGGGTTATCGTATTGATATTAAATCAGCTAGTGAATATGATGCACTAGAAACTGAACAGGAACACGTCAACACTTCAGAAGAAGTAGAACAAGTTTTACCAGCGACTGAGGAAGAATAAGAAAAGAGGTGTTTTATGCCTAAAGTAAAAAAAATACCTTTACGTAAGTCATTAGTTTCGGGCGAAATTATTGATAAAAGAGATTTGCTTCGCGTTGTAAAAACCAAGGAAGGTGATATTTTTATAGATCCAACAGGTAAGAAAAATGGTCGCGGAGCCTATATTAAGCTTGATAATCAGGAAGCAATTATGGCTAAAAAGAAACAAGTCTTTAATCGTAATTTTGCCATTGATGTACCTGAAAGTTTTTATGATGAATTGATAGCTTATGTAGAACACAAAGTTAAAAGAAGAGAGTTAGGCCTTGAATAATTTAGAAAGATTGGCTAATCTCATTGGTCTAGCGCAACGAGCTGGAAAAGTTGTTTCTGGGGAAGAATTGGTTGTTAAAGCCATTCAAAATCAAAACGTTCAGCTTGTTTTTCTAGCAAACGATGCCGGACCAAATGTAACTAAAAAGATTACAGATAAAAGTAAGTATTATAATGTAGAAGTCTCCACAGTGTTAAATGCACTGGAATTAAGTTCTGCTCTTGGTAAAGCGCGAAAAGTGGTTGCCATAGCGGATGCTGGATTTTCAAAGAAAATGAGGACTCTTATGGAATAGACGAATAGGAGGACACAAATTGTCAAAGAAAAGATTACATGAAATTGCCAAAGAGATTGGTAAAACAAGTAAAGAAGTTGTTGAAAAAGCAAAAGAACTTGGATTAGATGTCAAAAGTCATGCTTCTAGCGTTGATGAATCAATAGCAAGTAAAATTGCTTCAAGTTTTGCAGGCACATCCCAAACGACCACACAGTCAGTAACCAAAGAAGAAGTAAAAACAGACTCAAGGCCGGCTCAAATACAAAAATCTGAAGAGAAAGTAGTCGCTACGACCTCTAAGAGTGAAGAAGTTGGGTCAAGTGCACCTGTTAATCCTGCTCATGCAAGGCCAAAAAGTCGTAACTTTAAAGCTGAGCGGGAGGCTAGGGCAAAAGAACAAGCTGCGCGTCAACAAGAAGGAAAACAAAATCGTTCTAATGATCGCCGTTCTAACAATCGCAACAATGGTCAACAAAATGATCGATTTGCTAGTAAAGGTCAACACCAGAATAGGGAACGTCGATTTGAAGGTAAACCAAATCAATCTGGAAATCAACAAGATAACCGTCAATTTGGCAACCGTGACAATAATCGTCCGACAACAACACCTAATCGCTCAAATGATCGTTTTAAAGATAATAGGCAGCAACAAAATCGGGTTCAACAACAGGCACCGGCTCCTAAAATTGATTTTAAAGCACGGGCAGCTGCTCTAAAGGCTGAACAAAATGCTGAGTATACCAAGCAGCGTGAAAATCAATTTCGTGCTCAAGAAGAAGCTAAACGGCAAGCTCGAATTGCTCAAGAAGAAGCACGTCGTTTAGCTGAAAAGGAAGCTGAAGCGGCTGCGAAAAAAGCAGCTGAGCAAGCCAAAGTAACAACAGCTGAAAGAGTTACACCTGAGGTCGTAACTACTACTCCTAAGCCTGTTGATAAACGTCGTAAAAAGGGACGTCTTGAAAAAGTCAATGACGCTAATCAAGGTCATGACAATGGACCAAAACAAAATAAAAAGAGTTGGAATAATCAGAACCAAGTGAGAAATCAAAGAAATAGTAACTGGAACAAAAAACCTAAAAAAGGCAAAAATAACAGGAATAATAGCGTCGCTCCAAAACCAGTAACTGAGCGTAAATTCCATGAATTACCAAAAGAGTTTGAATATACTGAGGGTATGACAGTTGCCGATATAGCAAAACGGATTAAACGTGAACCAGCAGAAATCGTTAAAAAACTATTTATGATGGGGGTAATGGCAACCCAAAATCAATCTCTAGATGGCGATACCATTGAATTATTAATGGTTGATTATGGTATTGAAGCAAAGGCTAAAGTTGAGATTGATGATGCTGATATCGAACGATTCTTTGAGGATGACTCTTACCTTAATCCAGAGAATCTTGTTGAAAGGGCACCGGTTGTAACCATCATGGGGCACGTTGACCATGGTAAAACAACCTTATTAGATACCTTGCGTAATTCACGGGTAGCTACTGGTGAAGCAGGGGGAATTACCCAACATATAGGAGCCTATCAAATCGAAGAAGCTGGTAAGAAAATTACCTTCTTGGATACACCTGGACATGCTGCCTTTACTAGTATGCGTGCACGTGGGGCTTCAGTTACTGATATCACTATCTTAATTGTTGCGGCAGATGACGGCGTTATGCCACAAACAGTCGAAGCAATTAACCACTCTAAAGCTGCACAAGTTCCGATTATTGTTGCTATCAACAAAATTGATAAACCGGGTGCTAATCCAGAACGTGTGATTGCTGAGCTGGCTGAATATGGTATTATTTCCACAGCCTGGGGTGGTGACTGTGAATTTGTTGAGATTTCAGCTAAATTCAATAAGAATATTGATGTTTTACTGGAAACAATTCTTTTAGTTGCTGAAGTTGAAGAGCTGAAGGCAGATCCAACAGTAAGAGCTATTGGTACTGTTATTGAAGCAAGACTTGATAAAGGAAAAGGTGCTGTAGCAACCCTTCTTGTTCAACAAGGGACACTACACGTTCAAGATCCAATCGTTATCGGTAACACCTTTGGTCGTGTCCGTGCTATGGCAAATGATCTTGGTCGTCGTGTAAAATCAGCCCTTCCATCAACACCTGTTTCTATTACAGGTTTAAATGAAACACCTATGGCTGGCGATCACTTTGCTGTCTATGAAGATGAAAAAGCAGCTCGAGCAGCAGGTGAAGAGCGTGCCAAACGTGCTCTCCTTAAACAGCGTCAAAATACGCAACGTGTCAGTCTTGATAATTTATTTGATACTCTTAAAGCAGGTGAAATTAAGACAGTTAACGTAATTATTAAAGCAGATGTTCAAGGTTCAGTAGAAGCCTTAGCAGCTTCACTCCTCAAAATAGAGGTTGAAGGTGTCCGTGTTAATGTTGTTCATTCAGCTGTAGGTGCGATCAATGAATCTGATGTTACTTTAGCTGAAGCTTCAAATGCTGTTATTATTGGTTTCAATGTTCGCCCTACTCCACAAGCACGTCAACAAGCTGAATCAGATGAAGTTGAAATTCGACTTCATAGCATTATCTACAAAGTTATTGAAGAAGTAGAAGAAGCGATGAAAGGTAAACTGGATCCAGTCTTCAAAGAAAAAATTCTTGGGGAAGCTATTGTTCGTGAAACCTTTAAGGTATCTAAAGTTGGAACAATTGGTGGATTCATGGTTATCAATGGTAAAATAACACGCGACTCTAGTGTTCGTGTTATCCGTGATAGCGTGGTTGTTTTCGATGGCAAAATTGCTAGCTTGAAACATTATAAGGATGATGTTAAAGAAGTTGGTAATGCTCAAGAAGGTGGGTTAATGATTGAAAACTATAACGACCTCCAAGTTGATGACACACTTGAAGCTTATATCATGGAAGAAATTGTTAGAAAGTAAAATAACCTAACAATGATGAATGACTTGATTACTAGGGTTAAGAATAAGAATGTATTATTGTTCTTACTCATTAACCCTTAGAAAGGATAGTTTATGGCAAATCATCGTATAGACCGTGTTGGCATGGAAATAAAACGTGAAGTCAATGAGATTTTACAGAAGAAAGTTCGTGATCCTCGAGTAGAGGGAGTAACGATTACAGAAGTACAAATGCTTGGAGATTTATCGGCAGCAAAAGTGTACTATACTGTAATGAGTGATTTAGCTTCCGACAATCAAAAAGCTCAAATTGGACTTGAAAAAGCAACTGGGACTATTAAGCGTGAGTTAGGTCGTAATTTAACGATGTATAAAATTCCAGATCTTATTTTTGAAAAAGATAATTCCATTGCTTATGGTAATAAAATTGATCAACTCCTTAGAGATTTAGATGCTAAATCTAAGGATTAGAATGAAAAAGGAACTTCAAATGAGGTTCTTTTTTTGTTGTGGAAAACTTATTATTAAATATTTACAATTGTAGACATAAGAGGTATAATATATTTACAGATGTAAACTAAAAACCATGATAAAACAAAGGAGAATAGGATGCTTAAAATTTCAGCCGCTGAATGGCAAGTTATGCGTATTATTTGGGCTAATAATGGCATAAAGAGTTCAGAGATTATAGCTATTCTGAAAGATAATAGTCATTGGTCTCAATCAACAATAAAAACACTCCTAGGAAGGTTAATTGACAAAGGTTTGGTTAAAAGACAAAGAGAAGGTCGTGCATTTATTTATCAAGCAAATACTCAGCAAATGACATACCAAAAGAAAATGCTAGCTGATGATTTTAGCAGAATTTGTCAAAAAGAACACCCCGATTTATTATTAGATTTACTTGCCGATATGCCCATGACTGAGGAGGTTTTAGAAGCCTTTGAAAAACTTTTAGAAGAAAAGTCCGAAAAACTTGTTGCTGATATTCCTTGTAATTGTCGCCTTGGCCAGTGTAAGTGCCACCAGAAAGTAGGTGATTAAATGGCAAAAGAAGAAGTTTATCTTATTGATGGAATGACTTGCGCCTCTTGTGCTCTAACAGTCGAGAAGGCTGTTCAAAAATTACCAGCCACTGAAAAAGCAACAGTCAATTTAGCAACAGAAAAACTAACAATTTCCTATCAAGGGCAGTCTATGAATGCAGAAGATATTATTAAGGCAATAGCTGATGCAGGGTATCAGGCCAGTTTATATAGGCCTAATCAAAATGAAAGTCTTAGTCAAAGGCAAGAAAGGCAGAATAGAAACCTTTGGAAGAGATTTTTATGGTCGGCTCTATTGACATTACCAGTTCTTTATGTCGCAATGGGTTCTATGTTAGGAGCTTGGCTTCCTGAGAGCCTAAATCCTAACTCACAACCTGGAAATTTTGCGATACTACAATTACTTTTTACCTTACCCGTCCTCTACCTAGCTAGAGACTACTATAAAAATGGTTTTACCTCCATATTTAGAGGCCATCCAAATATGGATAGCTTAGTTGCCTTAGCAACTAGTTTTGCTTTTGGTTATAGCTTATTTGCGACTCTTCGAATTTTTCAAGGGGAAAATCACTACCATCATAGCCTTTACTTTGAATCCGTGCTTGTTATTTTAACTTTGATTACCTTGGGTAACTTTTTTGAAAATAAATCAAAAAGTAGAACGTCTCAGGCTATTCAGAAATTGCTCTCTTTAAGACCAACTGAGGTGAGAATAGTCAAGGGTGAAAAGCAAGAATTAGTTCCCCTTGTACAAGTGAGCTTAGGTGATCGTGTCATGATTAAACCAGGCGAAAAAATTCCTGTTGATGGACGTGTGGTTTCTGGCCAATCTTATGTCGATGAGGCTATGCTAACAGGTGAGAGTGTGGCAAGTGCCAAACAAAAGGATAGTCTTGTCTATACCGGAACTATCAACGGACATGGAAATTTGATTGTAGAAGTCACAAAACGAGAATCTGAAAGCTTTTTAGCACAAATTATTAGTCTAGTTGAAACTGCACAAGGGAGCAAGGCGCCAATAGCTAAAATTGCCGATCAAGTATCGGGCATATTCGTACCCATTGTTATTCTTTTAGCGATACTAACTGGTCTATTTTGGCTCTTTATCATGAAAGAAGATATTAGCTTTTCTTTGACAAGTGCCATAGCTGTATTGATTATAGCTTGTCCATGTGCTTTGGGGTTAGCAACACCAACAGCTATCATGGTAGGCTCTGGTCGCGCGGCTGAGAATGGGATTCTCTTCAAAGAAGGAGCATACCTCGAAAACTTGGCTAATATCAAAACGTTGGTATTTGACAAAACCGGTACCATTACTCAGGGACGACCGCAAGTTAGTCAGATAGTACTTTTAGATCAAACAGAAAAAACAATTTTGCAAGAAGTTGCTTCATTAGAGTCACTGTCTGAACATCCTTTAAGTCAGGCTATTCTAGCAAAAGCAGAGGCAGAAGAATGGGCTTTATTACCGGTCCGAGACTTTACAACGATTTCTGGTCAGGGTCTTAAAGGGGAAATTAAGAATCATACCCTACAAGTTGGCAATAGAAGATTAATGACTGAAAATGATGTTATTTTTGACCAACCAATTGAGGAAAAGATTAAAGCCTTGCCACCTCAAGCAACAATTGTTTATGTGGCAAAAGATTATCAACTGAAAGCTCTGATTTTAATTGAAGATCAGATAAAGACAGACAGTCAAGCTACTATTGATGCACTTAAAGCTTCAGGAATCAAACTAGCCTTGTTAACAGGAGACCAAAAGTCGACGGCTAAGGCAATTGCCCAAAAAGTAGGGATTGAAGAGGTCTATAGCGAGGTTTTACCTACTCAAAAAGCCGCTATTATTCAATCGTTACAAGCTAATAAGGAGCTAGTAGCTATGGTCGGGGACGGTATAAATGACGCCCCAGCATTAGCAGTAGCTGATTTAGGGATTGCTATTGGCTCTGGGACGGATATTGCCATTGAATCAGCAGATATTATTTTGATGCATACGCAACTAACAGACTTGCTTAAAGCTATATCATTGAGTCGTCAAACAATTCGAGTGGTTAAAGAAAATTTATTTTGGGCTTTCATTTATAATATTTTGATGATACCAATTGCTATGGGAGTTCTCCATTTATTTGGGGGACCGTTACTTAACCCCATGCTTGCTGCTATGGCCATGAGCTTAAGTTCAATTTCTGTTGTTCTAAATGCTCTGCGATTAAAAACAATCAAATTATAAACTAAAAGGGAGAAAATTATGGAAAAGACGTATAAGATAAGTGGTATGAAATGTGAGGGTTGTGTGAAAACTGTAACTGAAAAACTAGAATCAGTACGAGGGGTTCAGCACGTTGACATTAGTCTAGCAGAAGGAAAGGCAGTTATTACAGGAAATCCTTTTACTTTATCACTTAAGCGCGCTTTAAAAGGAAGTAAATTTACAATTGAAAAGGCCTAGATGATTATTCATTTAGAGACTAGAAAAGGACTTCAAATTTCGAAGTCCTTATTTTTGTGCAATGATAATGTCTGTAAATGTTTGGTAGTCTTCTACAATTTCCTTAGAAATAGTAGAATCTGTTATAACTTGATTGATCTGATCTAATTGGTAGAAAACGGAGAAATCGTAAGTATTAAATTTTTGGCTATCAACTAAAACAAACTTTTTAAAGGAATTATCCAGTGCTAATTTTTGAATTTCACCTTCAGCTTCGTTATAAGTTGCAATATCCTTGCCATAAATACCATTACAACTGATAAAACATTTAGAAAACTTGAGAGAAGAAATGCTCTGATTGGTTAGTGAACCGACAAAAGCACCTGTAATTTCTCTGTATTCACCTCCGATAAGAATTAAATCAATCTTGGGGCTATTTTTTAGAATAGTAAAAACGGGAAGGCTATTAGTGACAATGCGAAGTTGTTTTTGAACTAATCGCTCAGCGAAGAATTCAAGTGTTGTACCTGGGCCGATAAAAATCGTTTCACCATCCTTAACCAAATTGCTAGCAGTGTTAGCAATTTCTTTTTTTTCTTTTGTTTGCACTGATAATTTTTCGGTATTAGACTTTTCGACTTTTGTTGGATAAGCAATGCTTTGTGCTCCCCCGTGGATACGGACTAATTTTCCAGAATTTTCTAATTCATCTAAGTCACGACGAGCAGTCATATCAGAAATTTTTAAAGTTTCGATGATTTCATTGACTGTGATAATTCCCTTAGTGTTTACCATATCCATAATTTTTAGGAGTCTTTCTTTTTTTAACACACTGGTCTCCTTTTTTTCTGTATTTCCTTTTCTAATCATAGCATAAAGGTTTTCTTTTTACAATAATTAGCAAAAACAAACACAAATCAACACAAAAATAAACAAAAAAGTGTTGAATTTTGTTTATTAATATACTATAATGAACGATGTAAACGGTTACTTAAAAATAGTATCGAAATCCTAAAAAAATTTTTAGAAAGGTGGTATTAGATGTCTACAGACATTGTACTTATGAGTGTGACCTCTCAAGATCAATTATTTGACGAGGTAGCTTCTCATCTCCACAAATTACACTATGTCACGGAAGATTACAAAGAAGCATTAAAAAATAGAGAAAAAGAGTTTCCGACTGGTTTGAAAATTGATTTTAAAGATGGTAGTAACATCCATTACGCTGCTATACCTCATACCGAGACAAAGTATTGCTTAACGAATAAGGTGGTTTATGTTAGAAACGAGAACCCTCTTGTTTTTAAACACATGATTGACCCCAGTGAGGACTGCTTGGTTCGTCACTTCTTCTTTATTATCAATTCAAAGAATGACGGGCAAACTAAAATTTTGTCACATTTAATTAGTTTCTTTATTGAGAAGGGGAATATGGAGAAATTAGAACAATGCGGAAATGATTCTAAAGTCATCAAAAACTATTTATTAAAAGAAGGAGTGCTTACAAATGATTAAAGTTTTAGCTGCATGTGGTGCGGGAGTTAACTCTAGCCATCAAATTAAAGAGGCTATTGAAAGACAAATGCTAGAAAGAGGTTATAGTGTCCATTGTGATGCTGTAATGATCAAAGATATCACTGAAGAAATGGTTTCAAAATATGATATTTTTACACCGATTGCCAAAACAGACCTAGGCTTTGATATGCCGATACCAACTGTTGAAGCCGGTCCCATTCTCTATCGGATTCCCGTCATGAGTGAGCCGGTCTTTGCAGAATTAGAGCGGGTCATAAAAGACCATGGATTAAACTAGGTAAGGGGAAGATGATATGCAATCATTTTTAGAAGTAATTAACCATATGCTTACTCCATTAATTAAGATGGGGTCTGGAGTTGTCATGTTAGCTGTCATGACAGGACTTGCGATGGCTTTTGGTGTAAAATTTACTAAGGCTTTGGAAGGCGGGATTAAATTAGCTATTGCTTTAACAGGTATTGGGGCGATTATTGGTATTTTAACAGGAGCTTTCTCTGAATCTTTACAGGCTTTTGTGAAGAACACAGGTATCAGTTTAAATATAATTGATGTTGGCTGGGCTCCATTAGCAACAATAACGTGGGGATCACCATACACGCTTTATTTTCTCCTAGTCATGTTAATAGTCAATATTGTTATGATAATTATGAATAAAACAGACACTCTAGATGTAGATATCTTTGATATCTGGCATCTCTCTATCACTGGTTTATTAATAATGTGGTATGCTGCAAAGAACCATCTCCCGGTTATATTATCACTTTTCATAGCGACCCTCGCAGTCATCTTAGTTGGTGTATTGAAAATTATTAATTCTGATTTAATGAAGCCTACATTTGATGATTTATTAGCAACGGGGCCTAACTCGCCAATGACATCTACCCATATGAATTACATGATGAACCCGATTATCATGGTATTGGACAAAATTTTTGATAAGGTCTTTCCGGGATTAGATAAATATGACTTTGATGCTGCTAAATTAAACAAGAAAATTGGATTTTGGGGTTCTAAATTTTTTATTGGAATGATTCTTGGATTTGTGATTGGAATTATGGGAGATCCTCATTTTAAAATTTTATCAATTAAACATTGGTTTGAACTTGGTTTCACAGCAGGTGCTTGTTTAGAATTATTCTCTCTCATCGGTTCATGGTTTATTGCAGCAGTAGAGCCACTTTCTCAAGGAATTACCAACTTTGCCAATGCAAAAATGGGAGGACGACGCTTCAATATCGGTCTAGATTGGCCATTTATTGCAGGGCGTGCAGAAATTTGGGCGTGTGCCAATATTTTAGCACCTATTATGTTGGTTGAGGCTTTATTGCTGTCAAAAGTTGGAAATGGTATTCTGCCACTTGCGGGGATTATAGCTATGGGGATGACACCAGCCCTACTCGTTGTTACTCGTGGTAGACTAATTCGGATGATTTTATTTGGATCACTTTTATTGCCTTTATTCTTACTCTCTGGAACAATGATTGCCCCATTTGCTACGGAATTGGCTAAAAAAGTAGGAGCCTTTCCTAAGGGGGCACCGGCAGAGTCACTAATCACTCATTCTACGCTTGAAGGCCCCATGGAGAAAATCTTTGGCTATGTTATTGGTCGTGCCACCACCGGGCAAATCGCTGCTCTCATGACGTTAGTAGTCTTTTTAGGGATTTACCTTGGACTCTTTGTTTGGTATGCAAAAGAAATGAAAAAACGTAATGAAGCCTACAAGCTGGCTCAAGATTAGAGAGTAACTATAAAGACGTGACACCAGTAGGAAAGCTATTGGTGTTAGTCTTTAAAGTTTAATAAAGCTTGTAAAGTAAACCCATAGAGTTTGCACATTTTTTAGTAATAAGGAGAAGAAATGACTATTATAATAGGTGCAGATGCACAAGGATATGACTTGAAAAACCAAATCAAAGCTTTCTTAATCAAGGAAGGTTATCAGACTAAAGATATTTCAGACTTAGATAAAGACTTTGTTGATAATACACTAGCTCTTGTTAAAGCTGTGCAAGAATCAGAGGAAAATCTAGGCATCATGATTGATGCTTATGGAGCAGGTCCTTTCATGGTGGCCACTAAACTTAAAGGAATGGTGGCTGCAGAAGTATCCGATGAAAGATCTGCTTATATGACTCGTCAACACAATAACGCTCGAGTAATAACCATCGGATCTGAAATTGTTGGTCAAAAACTGGCAGAAAATATTGTCAAAGCTTTTGTATCAGCTCAATACGATGGTGGGCGTCACCAAATTCGTGTTGACATGCTAAATAAAATGGTCTAAAAAGGAGAATTAAAAGATGAAAATCGCAATTGGCTCTGACCATATTGTTACAAATGAGAAGATGGCGGTAGTAGATTTCTTGAAACAAAAAGGTTACGATGTTATAGATTTTGGAACTTATGACCATACGAGAACGCATTATCCGATTTTCGGCAAAAAGGTCGGTGAGGCAGTGGTTCAAGGACAAGCAGACTTAGGTGTTTGTATTTGCGGGACTGGTGTTGGTATCAACAATGCTGCTAATAAGGTTGCTGGCGTTCGATCTGCATTAGTTCGTGACATGACGACGGCTCTTTATGCAAAAGAAGAGTTAAATGCTAATATCATCGGGTTTGGTGGTAAAATTACTGGAGAGTTATTGATGTGTGATATTATTGATGCCTTCATCAATGCAGAATATAAAGAAACAGAGAATAATAAAAAACTAATTGCTAAAATTGCTAATCTAGAACATCCAGCTACTAACCAAGAAGATCCAGAGTTCTTTACAGAATTTTTAGAACAGTGGGATCGTGGTGAGTATCACGACTAGGAGGCATGATGATTTTAACTGTAACTTTAAATCCTTCCATAGACATCTCTTATCCGTTAGAAACTTCTTTTAAGTTAGATAGGGTTAATCGTGCTAGTATTGCTCTAAAAACGGCTGGCGGTAAAGGATTAAATGTTAGTCGTGTCTTATCAGAAATAGGACAAGATGTTATTGCAACAGGCTTTATTGGCGGACGGCAAGGGCAATATCTTTTAGATCAACTTGAGAAGCAAAATATACCCAGTCAATTTTTTCATATTAAGAATGACACCCGTAACTGCATTGCTATCTTACACGACGGTTTACAAACAGAGATTCTTGAAAGTGGTCCCTATATAGATCTTGATGAGGCAGATGGTTTTATCTATCATATGCAGATTATTTGTCCTCAGTGTAAAGTGATGACCATTTCAGGTTCTTTGCCACAAGGATTGGATACGATGTTTTATCATCGGATTATTTCGATGGCAAATACTTTTCAAAAAAAAGTTGTTTTGGATTGTTCTGGAGCCCCATTAGAGGCTGTCTTAACATCAAGAGAAAAACCCACTGTCATTAAACCTAATATTGAAGAATTGGGCTTGCTTCTAAAGAAAAAAATAGCAGTAAGAACTGACAGCTTGAAGACAATTCTTAAAGACCAACTTTTTGATGGGATAGAATGGGTTATTGTATCACTTGGGGAACAGGGAGCATTTGCAAAACATCATGACCGATTTTATCGAGTCACTATACCTAGCATTTCAGTCGTTAATCCAGTGGGGTCTGGAGATGCTACTGTAGCGGGAATAGCCTGGGCTTTATCAGAAGAAGATGATGAAATAACCTTATTAAAAAAAGCAAATGCACTGGGTATGCTAAATGCTCAACAAGCCTTAACAGGACATGTTGATATGAGAAATTATTCTAGTGTTTTTAATCAAATCATAGTAGAAGAGGTAAAAAATGACAGTTATATCAAATAAAAAAGCCTACTTAGAAAAAGTAAGCCGTGACGGAATTATTTCTGCATTGGCTTTTGATCAACGCGGTGCTCTAAAAAGGATGATGGCAAGCCATCAAAAAGAAGAGCCAACAACTGAGCAAATAGTAAGCTTAAAGCGGCTGGTATCTGAAGAATTAACTCCCTATGCTTCCTCAATTCTCTTAGACCCAGAATATGGGTTACCAGCTATTGAAGTCAAAGACCAAAAAGCAGGTTTGTTACTGGCTTACGAAAAAACAGGCTACGATGCCAAGACAAGTAGTCGCTTACCAGACTGTCTAGAAGACTGGTCAGTGAAAGGTCTTAAAGCAGCTGGTGCAGATGCGATTAAGTTTCTCCTCTATTATGACGTTGATGGCAATGAGGCTGTTAACCACCAAAAGAAAGCTTACATTGAACGCATCGGTTCAGAGTGTCAAGCAGAAGATCTTCCCTTCTTTTTAGAGATTTTGACCTATGATGAAAAGATTAGTGATAATAGCAGTATTGCTTTCGCCAAAGTAAAAGCCCATAAAGTTAATGAAGCCATGAGAGTTTTTTCGGCTAAACGGTTTGGGATTGATGTTTTGAAAGTGGAAGTTCCACTTAATATGGCCTATGTTGAAGGCTTTACAGAAGGTCCCATTCTTTATAGTAAAGCAGACGCAGCTCTAGCTTTTAAAGAACAAGAAGCAGCCAGTCACTTACCGTACATCTACCTTAGTGCAGGAGTATCAGCTCAGCTATTCCAAGAAACCTTAATATTTGCGGCCCAGTCAGGAGCGACGTTTAACGGTGTTCTTTGTGGTCGTGCTACATGGGCCGATGTTGTTTCAGTCTATATCAAAGAAGGAGAGGCTGCAGCTCGTCAATGGCTAAGACAAGAAGGGGTAAAGAATATTGAATCTCTTAATGACGTTTTAGCTAAGACAGCCAGTCCTTGGACAAATAAAGTATAAGAAGATATTTCCTAAAAAGCACTTCTCCGGTGAGGAGTGCTTTTTATTAGGTAAAGGCTTCAAATTCACCTTTATTAAAAAAAATGCTACACTAATAATAAGAATATGGAGTGAAAGGATAAGTTAGAAAATGATAAAATTAATTGCTATTGATTTAGATGGTACCTTGTTAAATAGTCAGAAAAAGATTCCAGATGAAAATATTAAAGCCATAAAAGAAGCAACAGAGGCAGGAATTAAAATTGTTCTTTGTACTGGCCGACCCCGTAGAGGTACACAACCTTATTTTGAGGAACTTAATCTCACCGAGAACGAATTTCTTATCTTAAATAATGGCTGTAGTTTGCACGCTAGTAAGGATTGGCGTATGCTACATGCCCATAGCTTGACCATAGATGAAATAGAAGAGCTATTTCAAAAAGTAGAAAGTCATCCTGGTGTCTATCTAACCTTGACAGCTGAAAATGACTACTACGTCTTGAATGATTTTGTACCTGACCTTGTTCAGGCCGATGGCGATTTAGTTTTCACACAAGTCAAACCAATAACAATGGCTGACCTTAAGGGGAAACCAGAGCTTATTTTAGAAGGAATGTATATGGGTGAAGAAGCTGCTATTGATCGTTTTGAAGAAGTATGTCGCCCAGAGTTAAGTGAACATTTCAGTTTGGTTAGAAGTCAAAACTATCTGCTTGAGGCTATGCCAAAAGGCGTCACTAAAGCTCGTGCTTTACAAGAATTAGCAGAAGACTTGAAAATCAAGCCCGAAGAAATAATGGCTATTGGTGATGCTCCCAACGATAGTGAGATGCTAGCTTATGCAGGGTTAGGAGTTGCTATGGGTAATGCAAGCGAAGCCATAAAAGTTTTGGCGGATCGAGTAACCTTGTCTTGTGATCAGGCAGGAGTCGCACACGCCATTCGTACACTTGCTTTACCATAATAGTAAAAAACTCTTGATGGTGCTCAGAAACTTAGTAGCTGTTCAAATCTACTAGCGTAAATGAGTCATCAAGAGTTTTTAATATGGTAGCAACGGTAAACCAATACTAGCCATTTCTTCTGCTGGAGTAGTCATTCCATCTTTTATCCAGTCAACTAAAACCGATACAATGGCATTACTCCAAAAGAGTCTGGTGTAATGGGATTGTTTATGCAATTTCCAACGCTGATAGGCTTTTAAGCGTTTTGTAACAATTTGTGTAATCAAAGTTTGTAATTGGTTTTTAAACATGAGCCGAAGTAACTTTTCTTCCTTTTTGGCTTCAGTAAAGAGATAATACCAAGCTTGGTTAGCTTGAGTATTAAGATCAAATAGCTTTAAACCTTGGAAAATTCTTCGAATAACGGCATTTAAGCGATACAACAAGATTTCTTCTTTTGATTTATAATTGCGATAAAAGGCATTTCGAGAGACACCCGCTTTAGTAACAAGTTCAGAGATAGAGATATGAGCTAGTTGTTTTTTCTCTAAGAGATCTAAAAGAGCAATCTCCATTGATTCTCGAGAAAGATTTTGATTTTCCTTGTTAAATTGTGCTAAATTTTGAAGTGACTTTTTCGAAATCAATTTATCAGTCATCACAAATCCCTTCCAAATGTTACGTCCGACGTCATTTTTATAGCTTCACAAAAGCTTTTGATGATATAATTTTATGGGAATTAATAATATTTGTCAATATAAACAACAATCAATAAAGAATGAAGGAGAGACAAATGAAGAAGTGGAAAATTGTGGTAGATTCGGGATGTGATTTAATAGAGTTGGAAACAAATCCCGAAACTATTGCTTTTGAACGAGTGCCTTTGACACTTTGTGTAGGTAAGGAAGTTTTTATAGATAACAGTGAGTTAGATATTGACGGCATGATGGCTGCTATGAACCAATCTGCGCAAGCAACGACATCGTCATGCCCAAGTCCAGATGCCTTTTTACAAGCCTACCATGGAGCAGAAAACGTTATTGCAATTACAATCACGGGGACCCTATCTGGCAGTCATAACAGTGCTCGTTTAGCCAAGGAAATGCTTTTGGAGGAAAATCCTGACGTTAACATTCATGTTATAGATTCATTATCAGCTGGTGGCGAAATGGATTTAATGGTTTTAGAATTAGAACGACTCATCAATCAAGGGCTAACATTTGAAGGAGTTGTAGAAGCTATAGAAACTTACACTAATCAAACAGGCTTGTTATTTGTTTTAGCGAAAGTTGATAATTTAGTCAAAAATGGTCGATTGAATAAGCTTGTTGGGGCTGTTGTAGGTCTTCTTAATATTCGAATGGTTGGCTGCGCAAGCAGTGATGGGAAACTTGAATTACTGCAAAAAGCAAGAGGCCAAAAGAAAGCTGTTAATGCTTTAGTTGAAGAACTGCAAAAAGCTGGCTATAAAGGTGGTAAAATCATTATTGCGCAACGTAATAATGCCAAAATTTGCCAACAACTTACAGAGAAACTTCAATCACTTTATCCAAGTGTATCAATTACTACTTACCCGACCTCTGGTCTCTGCAGTTTTTACGCAGAAGAAGAGGGGATCTTATTAGGGTTTGAAAAAGCATAAAAACTACTAAAAAGAATTATTTCCTCATGGAAATAATTCTTTTTGACTTAATTTAATGAAGTACCAGAACTAGTGTTATCAGTTGCTGCACCGGAATTTGTATTTGGAGAAGTATTTGCTTGGGGAGGTGTTGCTTGATCACCTAGGGGAGCTTGAGGAACATAGCTTTCAGCTGGAGTTTGACCAAGGTAAGCCGAATTGGTTTCCTGATTATTTGGATTAACTCCAGGGGTAACGGTTGACTCGCTATTACTTCTTATTTGATTAGCAGTAGTGACAGCATCCAGTCGATTTTGTAATTCTGCTTTCTTTGCTTTACTATCCACTTGGTTAATAGCAGCTTGAGCAGTTTCAACGGTTTCAAGTGTTGGATTTTTTTCAGCTTCTTCCACTGCTTTGGTGGCTTCTTCACTAGAAACTAATTCTATTAAGCGGTCTAATTTTTCTTGGAGACCTGATTTAGTTTCTGATTTTTTAAGTTTATTGACGAGCTTCTGAGCAGTTTTAACCCTTGCTAAAGAGGGGTTGGATTCAGCTAAGTTAACTGCTTCAATGGCTTTGCTTAAATAATTGGTTTTTTTGACAATCTTTCCAGCTCCTTGATTATGGCTATCTAGAGGCTTACCATTGTAATTATGAGCGAAAGCGACATAAATTGTTCCTCCGATAATTAAGGTTAAAAGACTTAAAATCAGAAAAAGCCTCTCAGTTTTTGCTTGTTTCATTTATTCTCCTTTTATCTCATTTAAAATGCTTCAGAAACCATTATACACTTTATGGGGGGAAAATTAAAGATTTCTTAGCATTAAAAATGAAAACGACTGGTATATACCATTTACAAATAAAAAGATTAGTCGTATAATAAAAGGTAGACAAAGGGAGGAAAATGATGACACGCTATATCAAAGCAGATTGCTTTTATTACCCAGATCATGTAAAAGAAAGTGGGTACTTAGCATTAAATGACGGTAAATTTGGCAAATGGGTAAGTTCAGTCCCAGCTGATGCTGACATTATTGATTACAGTGGCTACCAAATTGCACCCGGCTTAGTTGATACTCACATCCATGGTTTTGCGGGAGCTGACGTCATGGATAATTCAGCAGAAGGACTTCATAGAATGAGTGAAGGGCTTTTATCTACAGGAGTGACCTCATTTTTACCGACGACTTTAACCTCAACTTTTGAGCATTTAGAAAAAGTCTCCGCTACAATCGCTACCGTTGCTGGTAAGGTTAAAGGTGCTAAAATTCAAGGGATATATTTTGAAGGTCCCTACTTTACAGAAGAATATAAGGGAGCACAAAATCCTACTTATATGAAGAATCCTAGTTTAGATGAATTTGAAGCTTGGCAAAAAGCAGCAAATGGACTTATCAAGAAAATTGCCTTGGCACCAGAACGTACGGGGGTGGCAGACTTTGTTTCAACTGTCACCAAAAAGGATGTGACAGTGGCTCTTGGGCATTCTAACGGAACTTACAAAGAAGCCAAAGAAATCGTTGATGCAGGAGCAAGTGTGTGGGTGCACGCTTACAATGGCATGCGTGGACTGACACATCGAGAACCTGGTATGGTCGGAGCTGTCTACAATATTCCAAATACTTATGCAGAGTTAATTTGTGATGGTCATCATGTTTCTCCTGTAGCATGTGAAATTTTGATGAAACAAAAAGGCCATGACCATGTAGCTATGATTACAGATTGTATGCGAGCTGGTGGCTCTCCCGATGGTGATTATATGCTGGGTGAGTTTCCTGTTATTGTCGAAAATGGTACGGCAAGATTAAAATCAAGTGGAAATTTAGCAGGATCTATTTTGAAGCTTATAGATGCAATTAAAAATGTTGTGTCTTGGGGGATTGCTAGTCCGGAAGAAGCTATTCGAATGGCCACCTTAGTTGCTGCCACATCGGTAGGGATAGATCATCTTTGTGGTCAAATCAAAGAAGGGTATGCTGCTGATTTTATCGTGCTTGATGAGAGACTTGAGCTCTACGCTACTTATCTAGATGGTAAGAAAGCTTTCCAAGCCTAAAAACACCAAAGATTAAGATGTCAAAACTCTTAATCTTTTTTGTCTGTCATTATATCTGATTGTGATAAAATAGAAATAAGAAAAATAGTCACATAGCAAATAGCTATCTAAATAGAAAGGGGGTGGATGTTCTGATTCAATTTACAGTTAAGTTATTTATGTCTACTGTAAGAGAAAATTTGAGGAAGCTTGTTCCTTTTGCTCTAGTCTATTCCTGGGTTGAGTTAATTCAGTCTCTTTGTCTATCCCCTTATTCATTTATTGCTGAAACAAGTAACGCCTCAGTTTATTCAGAAAAATGGTTGATATGGATATCTGATCAAACAACTGAATTATCTAAGATACTTATGATTATTATGGTTGCTTATTTTCTTTCAAATATGGTTTTGTCCTTAATACCTGAGGAAGGGAGTGACACTTCAAAGTTACCCTGGATATTATTTCTGATGACTTGGATTCTTTATACAGCTAGTAATAATTTTAACAATTACTATGCTCAGATTCCTTTCTGGCTGTTATTAGGACTGATAGCTTTCGTTTTAGCTTTTATTGCTAGGAAACTAAAGATGCTTTCCCTCAATCAAAGGGTTGTTATTTTTGTCATCTCAATATTTTCAACTTATAGTTTGAGTAAATATTTAGCTAGACATATGAGCTCTAGCCCGGATCTTCTTTTACAAATGGCTAGTCTCTCCTTGCTAGGAGCTGGACCAAGTCACGTGCTATCAGTAGTCTTTTGGTCTAGTATTGCTGTTATCATGCAAGGGGTAGGTCTACTAGTACCTTATATCTTACAGACGCCTGCGAATGATTTGATTTTGACAAGTGAGAACGTTAATGCAGCTTTGTCGGGTCACCTTGATAATATTCCACATTTATTTTCTCTATATACTTTGCGTGATAGCTTTGCTATGTTTGGAGGACTGGGAATGGTTCTTCCCTTGTTGTTAGCTGTTCTCATTGAAAGTAAGAAACTGGACAAGCCCTACCATTTTCATTTAAGTATATTATGCTTCCTGCCAGTTCTTTTTGACCAACCGTTGGCCTTTTTAGTGGGTTTGCCTATCATTTTGGAGCCACTAATATTATTACCAATGGTGACTGTTACCATTTTATCAGAAGTGATAGGAGCTATTGTATTAACTTTGAAGTGGGTACATCCTGCTGTATTTATTGTGCCTGAAGGCACCCCAAGTCTTATATTTGCTTTTTTAGCAAGTAATGGCGATTGGAGGTATTTCATTATTGTTGCTTTTATTATTATTGTATCTATACTGATTTATCTTCCATTTGTTAAGAGGGCATTCCAGAAGGAGGCCTTATATGATTAAGAAAAGATATATTTTAGTTATTTTGGCTACAATTGGTCTATATCTTGTTTTGATCATGTTGGGCAAATCCTATATTAATAAAACAACTAGTCAACAGAAGGCTATCTATCGCTCTCGCATGGTCCCGACTGTTTTTGTTCCAGGGTCTGGTGCAACAAATAACCGCTTTGACGATATGATTTCAGAGCTAAACAAAATGCATCGTAAGCACAGTATCTTAAAAGTTGAAGTTTCAAAAAACAATAAACTAACTTATTCCGGAGGTATCAGTAGTAATGATGAGCATCCTTTTATAGTCGTTGGCTTTGAAAATAATCTTGATGGCTATGACAATATCAAACAACAGGCTAAGTGGTTAGATACAGCTATGCATAATTTGCAATTGAGATATAAATTTCAACGCTTTAATGCAGTTGGGCATTCAAATGGTGGCTTGAACTGGACAATTTTTCTTGAAAAATATTATTCATCAGAACAGTTTCAGATGGAAAAACTCTTAACTATTGGAACGCCTTATAATTTTGAAGAAAGTAACTTTTCTAACAAAACACAAATGTTGAAAGATTTGATCAATGAACGAAATTTGATTACTTCAAATTTACTGGTCTATAATTTGGCAGGTACAAATACTTTTGAAGGTGATAAAATTGTACCCTACGAAAGTGTTGAAGCGGGTAAGTTTATCTTTCAAAAAGTTGCAAAACATTATACTCAGGTCACCGTAACTGGTGATGATGCGACACATTCTGATTTACCAAATAATCCTGAGGTTATTCAATATGTTGCTGACAAATTATTAAGACCTAAACCTTAGATTAGCGTAATACCTTATAAGAAGGAGATATGAAGATGTATAAAGACTTAACAATGAACAATGGATTAGTAATTCCAGCAGTTGGTTTTGGTACTTTTAAAGCAGCTGATGGAGAAGAAGCTTATCAATCAACTTTAGCAGCTATTAGAGCAGGTTACCGTCATATTGACACGGCTGCTATCTACAAAAATGAAGAGAGTGTTGGGCGTGCGATTAAAGACTCAGGTCTTGCAAGAGAAGAGTTATTTGTAACGACTAAATTATGGAATGATGCCCATAGTTATGATGGAGCAAAGAAAGCTTTATCTGCATCATTAAAACGCTTAGGACTAGATTATGTGGATCTTTATTTGATTCATTGGCCGAATCCTAAGGCTTTGCGTGATTGCTGGGAAGAGGCTAATGCACAAGCGTGGCGTTACATGGAAGAGGCAGTTGAGGAAGGATTAATTAAAACAATTGGTGTTAGCAATTTTATGGTTCACCATTTAGAGGCTTTGGCAAAAACTGCGAATATCAAACCAGCAGTTAATCAGATTCGTTTAGCCCCTGGCTGCTATCAAGAGGAAGTGGTAGACTATTGTAAAAAACATAATATTGTGATTGAAGCTTGGAGCCCCCTAGGCCAAGGGGATATCTTTGAAAATGGGACCATGCTAGAATTAGCCACTAAATATAATAGGTCTGTGGCTCAAATTGCACTTGCTTGGTCGGTTTATAATGGCTTTTTACCATTACCAAAATCTGTACATGAAGATCGAATCAAAGCAAATTTAGATTTCTTTGATATTAATTTAAGTGCAGAAGATGCTGAAAAGATTAAAAATATTAAAGGGTTAACACCAGTACCTAATCCAGACACCAAAGATTACTAATTTATTGAAAAGCTTGGTTTATAACTGAGCTTTTTGTATTGACAAGTTTTTATCATTTATATATAATCTTGTTATATTTAAATTACAAATAAATAAAGAGGTTAAAAATGATTTTAATATTTATGTTGGCTATGTTTATCATACGCCTAGTTTTCTTAAAGCTATCTATTGCTAATGAAAAAACAATCCGAGCAAATGGAGGCAGAGAGTTTGGTAAGTTAAATTCTCAGTTCTTAACTCTCCTTCATATTATGGTTTACGCTTTTGCTACCTTAGAAGCTTATTTGCGAAAGACTGAATTTGATGGCTGGAGTTTGCTTGGTCTCTCCCTCATGGTTTTCTCATTAGTTGTTCTTTATAAGGTAACTCAACTACTTGAAGGTATTTGGACGGTCAAATTGATGATTACTCAAGACCATCAATACGTTGATCATTGGCTTTTTCGTTATGTAAAGCATCCTAACTATTATCTCAATATTTGTCCTGAACTAATTGGGGTAGCGCTGCTTTGTCATGCTAAGATTACGGCGGCTATCCTGTTCCCATTCTATCTTGTCTCACTTAGTGTCAGAATCCATGAAGAAAACCGCCTCATAAGAGAGGTTATTATTCCTAATGGTAAGGTAGAAAGATAGAGAATTAGCTTCAGTTTATAACTGTTGACCTAGACAAAGCCTTAGAGATATGGTAAAATATGGGCTATGGAAGAGGGCTTAATAGCATGAAATGAAGCGAGTTCTAGGGCAGTGAAAGCTAGGCAAGATTGTTAGTAAGTTGGCACTTTCAAAGACCGATGTCTATCTAAGGACAAGGTCTTCATCGGCATTAATAATGGAGTAATAAATTAGGGTGGAACCGCGTTTCGACGCCCCTATGTCTTTGACATAAGGGTGTTTGAATGTGGTTCTTTTTGTATTCACAATTCATACACAGTCTATGTGCTACAATGCTTCTATTTAGAAGAGGCCGAGACTCTTACTTATTTGTAGTGACTACTTACCCGTCTTAGAGTTATGCCTTTAGGGATATGGTTTGCAATTTACAAGACACAATTTTTAATAATGGAGGAATCAAATGACTAGAAAACTTACTTTTCAGGAAATAATTTTAACTTTACAACAATACTGGAATGACAAAGGTTGTATGTTAATGCAGGCTTATGACAATGAAAAAGGTGCTGGCACCATGAGTCCCTATACATTTTTAAGGGCAATTGGTCCTGAGCCTTGGAATGCTGCCTATGTGGAGCCGTCTCGTCGACCAGCTGACGGTCGTTATGGTGAAAATCCGAACCGTCTTTATCAACATCACCAATTCCAAGTTGTGATGAAACCATCACCAGCTAATATTCAAGAACTTTATTTGGAGTCACTTGAAAAGTTAGGGATTAATCCATTAGAACATGATATTCGTTTTGTTGAAGATAACTGGGAAAATCCCTCAACTGGATCAGCAGGACTTGGTTGGGAAGTATGGTTAGACGGAATGGAAATCACCCAATTTACCTATTTTCAACAAGTCGGTGGTCTTGCGACTAGCCCGGTTACCTCTGAAGTTACCTATGGCTTAGAACGACTTGCTTCCTATATACAGGAAGTTGATTCTGTCTATGATATCGAATGGGCACCAGGAGTCAAATACGGTGAGATTTTCTTGCAGCCAGAGTATGAACATTCCAAATATTCATTTGAAATTTCAGATCAAGATATGTTGCTTGAGAATTTTGAAAAGTTTGAAAAAGAAGCTGCACGTGCACTAGAGGAAGGTTTAGTTCATCCAGCTTATGATTATGTTCTAAAATGTTCTCATACATTTAATCTCCTTGATGCCAGAGGAGCAGTTTCAGTGACTGAGCGGGCAGGCTACATCGCGCGTATCAGAAACTTAGCACGTGTGGTCGCTAAAACATTTGTTGCGGAACGTCGTAAACTGGGTTACCCACTCCTTAACGATGCATGTCGCGCAGAATTACTAAAAGAGGAGGCAGAATAATGACAAGAAATTTATTAGTTGAATTAGGACTTGAGGAGTTACCGGCATACGTTGTAACGGCTAGTGAAAAACAATTAGGACAAAAAATGGCTGCCTTTTTGGAAAGTAATCGTTTGTCCTATGAGAGGATACAAACCTTTTCAACTCCACGTCGATTAGCAGTTCGAGTGCTTGGGTTGGCAGACAAGCAAGAAGATCTTGTAGAAGATTTTAAAGGGCCTTCTAAAAAAATTGCTCTAGATGATCAAGGGAATTTTTCTAAAGCAGCACAAGGCTTTGTGCGCGGAAAAGGGTTAACCACTGACGATATTGAATTCCGCGAAATAAAAGGAGAAGAATACGTATATGTGACTAAAAATGAGAAAGGTAAAAGTACTCAAGAAGTTCTTATGGGAATTCCTGATCTCCTAGCAAGTCTTACTTTCCCAGTATCGATGCATTGGGCAAGTAACAGTTTTGAGTATATCCGTCCAGTTCATACCTTAACTGTCTTATTAGATGACCAATTACTTGAAATGCCTTTTCTTGACATTAGTTCAGCTCGTTATTCACGAGGTCATCGTTTCTTAGGAAAAGAAATTGCTATCCAAAATGCCTTATCTTACGAAGCAGATTTAAGAAGCCAGTCTGTTATTGCAGATCCTCTTGAACGTCAACAAATGATTCTTGATCAAATAAAAGGGCTGGAAAAAGAGCATCATATCTACGTTGATATTGATGATGACCTTCTAAATGAGGTACTCAACTTAGTTGAGTACCCAACGGCTTTCCTTGGTTCTTTTGATGCAAAATATCTCAGCGTTCCAGAAGAAGTATTGGTAACTTCAATGAAAAATCATCAGCGCTATTTTGTTGTTCGTGACCAATCAGGCAAGTTATTGCCTAACTTTATCTCTGTTCGTAATGGGAATGACCAGTATATAGAGAATGTCATTAAAGGCAATGAGAAGGTCTTGATTGCACGCTTAGAAGATGGTGAATTTTTCTGGCGCGAGGATCAAAAGTTAAAAATTGAAGACCTTGTTGCTAAATTAGAACATGTCACTTTCCATGAAAAAATTGGTTCATTAGCTCAACATATGGAAAGAACAGGCGTCATTGCTAAATATTTAGCTGAAAAAGCAAATTTAAGTGTAGAGGAAACAAAAGCTGTTGAACGAGCTAGTCAAATTTATAAGTTTGACTTACTAACGGGTATGGTTGGTGAATTTGATGAATTACAAGGGTTAATGGGAGAAAAATACGCCCTCTTGGCTGGTGAAGATTCATTGGTTGCTACAGCCATAAGAGAACATTATTTACCTAGCTCAGCAGATGGAGTTTTACCAGAAACAAAAGTCGGTGCCATATTAGCATTAGCTGATAAACTTGATACTTTGTTGTCCTTCTTTTCAGTCGGCCTTATTCCGAGTGGTTCAAATGATCCATACGCTCTACGTCGTGCTACTCAAGGTATTGTTCGAATACTAGAAGCTTTTGGTTGGGCTATCCCGATGGATCAATTAATTGCTAACTGCTATCAATTGTCATTTGCAAGTCTGTCCTATAGTCATCAAGAAGAAGTTATGGCCTTTATTGCTGCTCGTATTGAAAAGATGATGGGCAATGGAATTCCTAAAGACATTAGAGAGGCAGTTTTGGCAAGTACTAATTATCAAGTGCCAGAAATGTTAGCAACAGCTCAAGCACTTCTAGAAGCTTCTAAAACGGATCAATATAAAATGGCTGTCGAAAATCTATCTCGGGTCTTTAACCTTGCATCTAAGGTTGATGCAAAAGTAAATGTTAATCCAAGTTTATTTGAGAACCAAGAAGAAAAACAACTTTATCAAGCGATATCGGACTTGCAATTGGAGGGTAATGCCACTCATAAATTAGAGCAACTTTTTGCCTTGACCGATAAAATTGCTGTTTTCTTTGCTCATACAATGGTTATGGCCGAAGATATTATGGTTAGAAATAATCGTCTCGCACTATTAACTGAATTGATGCAGAAAGCAGGGACTGTTGCACAATTTAATCTTCTAAATACTAAATAATAAGTTTTTAAAGTGGAGGAAAAGAGAGGTCAGTTATGGATCCTAAAAAAATTGAACGAATAAATGAATTGGCAAGAAAAAAGAAAACAGTTGGTTTAACTGGACCAGAAAAAGTCGAACAAGCTGAATTACGACAAGAGTATATCGAAGGCTATCGTCGCTCAGTCCGTCACCACATTGAGGGCATTAAAGTGGTTGATGAAGAGGGAAATGATGTGACACCAGAAAAGTTGAGACAAATTCAACGAGAGAAAGGTTTACATGGCCGTTCGCTTGATGATCCAGAATCATAAAAGTTAGAGGTTCCTCTAACTTTTTTATTTTTTATCATAAATTTCCTGAGTAATTAAAATTTATGATAATACAATTTAAAATAAATTGGTTATAATAGTGTTATTAAAAAGAAAACGCTTACTCAAGGAGGAAGACACATGCCAGAAGAAAAGTACATTATGGCTATTGACCAAGGGACAACAAGTTCTCGAGCAATCATCTTTAATAAAAAAGGTGAAAAGATTGCTAGTAGCCAAAAAGAATTTCCGCAGATTTTCCCTCAGGCGGGCTGGGTAGAACATAATGCTAACCAGATTTGGAATTCGGTTCAGTCGGTTATTGCTGGAGCTTTTATTGAATCTAGTATTAAACCAAGTCAAATTGAAGCAATTGGTATTACAAATCAGAGGGAAACGACTGTGATTTGGGACAAAAAAACTGGCGTGCCAATTTATAATGCTATTGTCTGGCAGTCACGTCAAACAGCTCCTATAGCAGACCAATTGAAAGCAGATGGTTATACCGACATGATCCACGAAAAAACAGGATTGGTTATTGATGCTTATTTTTCTGCTACTAAAATAAGATGGATTCTTGATCATGTGCCAGGTGCTCAGGAAAGAGCAGAGCGTGGGGAGCTTCTTTTTGGGACAATTGATACTTGGTTGGTGTGGAAGTTGACTGATGGGGCAGCGCATGTAACTGACTACTCAAATGCAGCAAGAACAATGCTATACAATATCAAAGAATTAAAGTGGGATGAAGAAATTCTATCTATTTTAGACATTCCCAAAGCCATTCTTCCTGAAGTTAAGTCCAATTCAGAAATTTATGGTAAGACAGCAGGCTTTCATTTTTATGGAGGAGAAGTTCCTATTTCAGGTATGGCGGGAGACCAACAGGCTGCCTTGTTTGGACAGTTAGCATTTGAACCGGGAATGGTAAAAAATACTTATGGTACGGGATCCTTTATCATCATGAATACTGGTGAGGAAATGCAATTATCAGAAAATAACCTTCTGACAACTATTGGATATGGTATAAATGGCAAGGTATACTATGCTTTAGAAGGATCTATTTTTATTGCGGGAAGCGCTATCCAATGGTTACGTGATGGATTAAGAATGATTGATACTTCTCCAGAATCTGAAGAATTAGCAATGGCTTCAACTAGTGATGATGAAATCTATGTGGTTCCAGCCTTTACTGGCCTAGGAGCACCTTATTGGAACTCCAACGCACGTGGATCTGTTTTTGGCTTAACAAGAGGATCTACTAAAGAAGATTTTGTAAAAGCAACCTTGCAATCAATAGCCTATCAGGTTAGAGATGTCATCGATACCATGCAAATTGATTCAGGAATTGATATTCAACAATTACGGGTTGATGGAGGCGCTGCTATGAATAATCTATTGATGCAGTTCCAAGCTGATATTTTAGGAAAAGATATTGCGCGAGCTAAAAACTTGGAGACGACTGCTTTAGGTGCAGCTTTTCTCGCTGGTTTAGCAGTTGGCTATTGGGAAGATCTTGATTCATTAAAAGAGTTGAATGCAACTGGTCAATTATTTAAGGCAAGTATGAATGAGTCACGCAAAGAAAAACTATACAAGGGTTGGAAAAAAGCCGTTATTGCTACTCAAATCTTTGCTGAGGATAAAGAAGACTGATAGAGGAGGAAATAATGGAATTTTCAAATGAAACAAGACGATTAGCTATCCAAAAAATGCAAGAACGTTATTTGGATTTGCTTGTGATTGGAGGAGGAATTACTGGTGCTGGTGTTGCTCTACAAGCTGCCGCTAGTGGCTTGGATATAGGCCTAATTGAGATGCAAGATTTTGCTCAAGGAACCTCTAGTCGCTCTACTAAATTAGTTCATGGCGGTCTACGCTATTTGAAACAATTTGATGTAGAAGTTGTTGCCGATACAGTTACAGAGCGTGCTGTTGTACAACAGATTGCACCGCACATTCCTAAGCCAGATCCAATGCTCTTACCAGTTTATGATGAGCCAGGTAGTACATTTAATATGTTTAGATTGAAAGTTGCCATGGACTTGTACGATTTGTTGGCTGGTGTAACAAATACTGCTGTAGCTAATAAAGTATTAACAAAAGAACAGGTTTTGGAAAGGCAACCCAACCTTCAAAAAGAAAATCTTCTAGGCGGAGGGGTCTATCTAGATTTTAGAAATAATGATTCTCGCTTGGTAATAGAAAATATCAAAAGAGCTAATCGAGATGGGGCACTGATTGCAAGTCACGTAAAGGCTGAGGATTTCATTTTTGATGATTCTGGTAAAATTACAGGCGTAGTTGCTAGAGATTTGCTGACCAATGAAGAAATTCGAATCAAGGCTAAAGTCATCATTAATACTACGGGTCCTTGGAGTGATACTGTTCGTAATTTTTCAAATACGGGTCAAGAAATAAAACAAATGCGACCTACAAAAGGTGTTCACCTTGTAGTTGATCGTCGTAAGCTAAATGTTGATCAACCAATTTATGTTGATACTGGTTTAAATGATGGACGGATGGTATTTGTTTTGCCACGTGAAGAAAAAACTTATTTTGGAACAACGGATACAGATTACACAGGAGACCTTGAACATCCTACGGTTACACAAGAAGATGTTGACTATTTATTAGATATTATCAACAGACGATTCCCTGATGCTCATATAAGTATCATGGATATTGAAAGCTCTTGGGCTGGTTTACGTCCTTTATTATCAGGAAATAGCGCATCAGACTATAACGGAGGAAATAGTGGTAAGCTTACTGAGGACAGCTTCAACCACCTTGTCGCTACCTTCCAAGACTATATGGAGCAAAAAGTTGATCGTAACACTTTAGAAAAAGCGATTGGTTCTGTTGAATCAAGCACCTCTGAAAAAGAATTGAATCCATCGGCGGTTTCTCGTGGATCAAGCTTGGATCGTGATGAAAATGGCTTATTCACGCTTGCTGGGGGAAAAATTACTGATTACCGGAAGATGGCAGAGGGAGCAATGAATGCAATTATTGAAGTTTTGGCAACTGAGTTTGGGAAACACTTTAAATTAATTAATTCTAAAACTTATCCTGTTTCAGGTGGAGAAATCAATCCTGCTAAAGTGGAATCAGAACTAGAAACCTATGCTCAATTAGGTACCCTAAGTGGACTATCAATGGAAGATGCAAGGTATTTAGCAAACTTATATGGTTCAAATGCTCCAAAAGTTTTTGCATTAACTCGTAAAGTTAAAGCTGCCAAAGACTTGACTTTAGCAGAGACATTATCGCTTCATTATGCCATGGATTACGAGATGACCTTGAAACCAACTGACTATTTCTTGAGAAGAACAAATCACATGCTTTTTAACAGGGACCATCTAGAAGAGTTAATCGAACCAGTTTTACTAGAGATGGCTAAACATCTCAAGTGGGATGAAGAACAAAAACAAAATTATGAGAAAGAGTTGAGACAAGCTATTAAAGATAATGATCTGGACAAATTGAAAAGAGATAGGAGTCATTAATAATGGATGTATTTGGGGAATTTTTAGGAACAACCTTATTGATTTTATTAGGAAATGGTGTAGTCGCTGGAGTAGTTCTTCCTAAAACAAAAAATAACAATTCAGGTTGGATTGTTATTGCTATGGGATGGGGAATCGCTGTCGCAGTTTCGGCGTTTATTTCTGGCAAGTTGGCACCCGCCCACTTAAATCCCGCAGTCAGTATTGCTTTTGCACTCAATAAAACCATTACTTGGGGGACCGCGGGGATGTATATTGTAGCGCAGATGTTAGGAGCTATGCTAGGTTCAATCCTTGTGTTTTTGCAATACAGACCCCACTACCAGGTTGCAGAAAATCCAGCAGATATCTTGGGAACATTTGCAACTGGTCCTGCTATCAAAGACACACTTTCTAATCTCTTGAGTGAAATTTTTGGAACTTTTGTTTTAATGTTAGGAATTTTGTCTTTTGGTTTATATAATATGCCAGTGGGATTAGGAACCTTATGTGTTGGAACTTTAATTATTGGTATTGGTTTGTCGCTAGGCGGGACCACAGGGTATGCGATTAACCCAGCGCGGGATTTGGGTCCACGAATTATCCACGCCATCTTACCTATAAAACATAAAGGAGAATCTGATTGGTCATACTCTTGGATTCCAATTATAGGCCCAATTGTGGGAGCTAGTTTAGCTGTCTTATTGTTTCAAATAATGAAATAATAGAAGAAAGCTCAATCAGGAGATTGGGCTTTTTACTGCTTGAAGTGGAATTAAACAATAGAATTGATATAATGAGATTATGACTAAGAAAATACATATTATCGGGGCTTCCTTTTCAGGGTTGGCTTGTGCCGAAAAATTAGCACAGTTACTACCAAATACTCAGATAATCCTGATTGACAAAGATCAATCACCTGATTATATTCCTAATGGGTTGAATGAACATCTTCGAGGAAATATCAATCATTTATCTCAAGCTATGTGGCAGGGATTACCATCTTCCAAATCAAAAAACATTGTTCGATTACATGCTGAAGTTGTCAAGATTGATCCAAAAAAGAAGGAGCTTTTATTAAAAATTGATGACCAAGACATTATTTTTGAACCCTATCAATTATTAGTTTGTGCAATGGGTTCTGAGGCAAGATCAAACTTTATTAAAGGAAGTGATAGAGATGGTGTTATAACAACAAAATCATATTTTGATAGTCAAGAAGCACTTTCAAAAATTGAAGAAAGTCAAGAGATTGTAGTTGTCGGAGCAGGTGTAATTGGACTAGATTTTGCTTATAGTTTAGCTCAAAAAGGAAAGAAGGTTACTCTTGTTGAGGCTGCAAATGATATAAATTTTCACCAGTTTGACAATGATATGATTGCTCCTATCCGTACGAAAATTAATCAAAAAGGAATTTCCTTAGTGACTAATACTCGTGTAACAGAAATTATAGAAAATCAAGATGAAAGTCTATCAGTTCTTACGGATTGTGGTCAATCTTATAAAGGAGATATAGTGATGTTAGCTGTCAATTTCAGGCCTAATAGTTCACTTTTAGAAAATATCGTTGACTGTCATTTGGATAGAACAATTAAGGTTGATTCTGTTATGAAAACTTCAGATCCTAATATTTATGCTATTGGTGATTTAATCGCATTGAAGCAGTCCGTAATTAACTTTCCTTATTATAGTCCTTTAATTAGTCATGCCATAAGGACTGGACAATATCTAGCATACCATCTGGCAGGTATCGGCTTATCTAAGCTTGAAATGACCAAGTTATCAGGCAGTTTTAATTTTGACTACTACCAATCAAGTGCTGGTTTAACTGAAGAGGAAGGTTCCTTATATCATCAGTTGATTAGTTATTGCCACAAAGCAAAATTAAGTAAAGATGGTTCTCTGATTTGGATTAAATTGATTGCAAAGAGGGGAAATGGTCAACTTGTTGGCTGTCAAATAATATCAGAGTGTAATAATTTACTATTGACTAATTATGTTTCCCAAGCAATCATTTTAAAGCAAAAAGATTCTGATCTCGCTTTTCATGATTTTATTTTTTTAAAAGGGGAGGGGGAGTTGGTTTATCATTTACATGAAGCTGCCGTAAACCTCTTTGAAAAGAGGATTTCCCTATGAAAATAGAGCAGCTTATGGATAAGGAAAGGAAAGCTCAGTATCAGATTTTATCCCATCTCTATAAAAGTTCAGAGAGGGTAACTCAAAGAGAGTTGTTGGAAATAAGCAAGTTATCAAAGGTTACCTTATTAAAATATTTAGAGAATATAAACAATTTATTTAGAATAGAGCAACTATCCGCTTACATTAGCTTTGAAAATGATGCGGTGATAATCATTGATGACAATCAATTCACTTGGCAACAAGTTATGAGGGTATTGTTGAAAGATTCGATACCTTATAAACTATTAAGATACTTTTTTACTAACGAGGATTTTAATGCAACCTTTTTAGCACAAAAATTCCTAATAAGTGAACCCACCTTCAATCGCTACCTAGCACATATCAATGCTTGTATTGAAGAGTTTGATATTTCAATCTATCAGGGGAAACAAACAGGGAGTGAGCTCCAATGGCGGTATTTTTATTATGAGCTATTTCAGTTAACACTCACTGAGAAAGAGCAAGACGAGATGACCAAGGATCTTGATTTTGATCATTTAAATCAATTAATTGAAAGATTTATTGGTTCAGAAATTGCGAGAGAACAGTTAAAGCAACTATCTCTATGGTTGACGATTTCTCAGAAACGATTCCATTTTCAGAAAGAGAAGGGCTTTCCAAGTCATTTTAAAATTGACTATATAGACAATAATATTTTTTATAAGCGACTTGACCGTCTCATGCTTCATTATCTTAGTAGATATGCCATTGAATTTGATCGTTTTGAATCAAAAAGCTTATTTATCTTTTTACATTCTAATCCTATTTTACCCATCCATTCAATGGAGTTTATCCTTGGTTTTGGAGGGCCAATCGCAGATAAAATTTCGGAAGCATTATGGCTTTTGCGAAAAGCGAATATTATTTCGAATAAAGCAAAAGAAGAGATTATTTATGGCCTAAGCCTTTATTATTCTAAAGCCTTTTTCTTTAAGGGGGCTATCTTGGGCAAGGTTCAGTCTATGGATGCTCTATACCAGTTGCTTCCAAGCGATGAGAAGGATAAAATGGAACTTGTTCTAAGCCATCTCTTTGTATTAATTGGCAATAAAAAATTATTAAATTCGGATTTCTTGACAAGATTAAGGATAGACTTGTTAGAATTATTGATTTTTTCAATTGATAGGCAACATAAACCATTAGTTATTGGTTTAGATTTTGGTTCACAATCTGTAAAAAAAGCTATCGTGGAGTTAAGTATTGGAAAATACTTGGACAATAACAAAAATTATCATTTTGAAACTTATAACCCCCGACATCGCTATGATTGTGTCCTTTCTTACGGGAACTACCATAGTCAACCGAACTATCCGCATTTTCATTTAAAATCTTATGTATCCCCTGTTGAGTTGAATAACTTACAGCTGTTTTTAGAGCAGAAGTTAAAAGATAAAAATAGTTATGAGCAAGAAAATTATCGAAACTGAAAGAGGAGGTCTAATTTTGAACACTAGCTTGTGTAATAGTTGGTCTTTATAATCTTTGTTGAGCTTTTTATAATAGTTATATCGGATTCAAAGTAAATTTTAATAAATATTGGAGGCAAAAAGATGAAATTTTTCTTAGATACTGCAAATGTTGAAGCGATTAAAGCAATCAATGAGCTTGGGCTTGTAGACGGAGTAACAACAAACCCAACCATCATTTCAAAAGAGGGTCGTGATTTTGAAACTGTCATTAAAGAAATTTGTGACATTGTTGATGGCCCAGTATCAGCTGAAGTTACAGGATTAAGCACCGATGAGATGGTCAAGGAGGCGCGTGAGATTGCTAAATGGCATCAAAATATCGTCATCAAGATTCCAATGACTATGGAAGGCCTAAAAGCTACTAACATTCTTTCAAAAGAAGGCATCAAGACTAATGTAACACTAGTCTTTACTGTCTCACAAGGTTTAATGGCTATGAAAGCTGGGGCAACTTATATCAGTCCATTCATTGGTCGCTTGGAAGATATTGGCTCAGACCCGTATCAATTAATTGAAGATTTAAGAGAAATTATCGATGTCTTTGGTTATAAGACTGAAATTATTTCTGCTAGCATCCGGAATTCTGCTCATGTGGAGGCTGTTGCTAAGCTGGGTTCAGACATTGCAACTATTCCTGACGCAGTCTTTGGAAAAATGGTTAAGCATCCACTGACAGATAATGGGATTGATCAATTTATGAAAGATTGGGCTTCCTTTAAAAAATAGAAATTTAGGAGACCTAGTAACACATGAGCTACTAGGTTTCTTTATGGACTCTTTTTTAGGAATTAAGGATTTCACTAAAATTTAGTCGTGAAATATGATACAATAGAGAATGGAAAACGTTTTACATTTAGTAGTGATACACAGAAAGGTTTTTAACTTATGACATTTGATGCAGTTGACCAGTTGGCAGTAAATACTGTCCGTACACTTTCAATGGATGCAATTCAAGCGGCAAACTCAGGACATCCAGGTCTTCCAATGGGAGCCGCTCCAATGGCTTATGTTTTATGGAATAAAGTCATGAATATCAATCCTAAAACGGGTCGTAACTGGACAAACCGTGACAGATTTATCTTATCTGCTGGACATGGTTCCGCAATGCTTTATAGCTTGCTACATTTAGCAGGTTATAATGTGACTAATGAAGATCTTAAAAACTTCCGTCAATGGGGATCTAAAACCCCAGGACATCCAGAAGTTAACCATACAGATGGTGTAGAAGCAACAACTGGGCCACTTGGCCAAGGAATTGCCAATGCGGTTGGGATGGCTATGGCAGAAGCTCATCTTGCAGCAAAATATAATAAACCTGGTTTTAACATTGTTGATCATTATACCTATGCCTTAAATGGGGATGGAGATTTGATGGAAGGTGTCAGTCAAGAAGCGGCAAGCTTAGCAGGCCACTTAAAACTTGGCAAATTAATTCTCTTCTACGATTCAAATGATATTTCTTTAGATGGCCCAACATCAATGGCTTTCACAGAATCTGTCAAAGGACGTTTTGAAGCTTACGGTTGGCAACATATTCTTGTTAAAGATGGCAACGATTTAGAAGCAATTGCTAAAGCAATTGAAGAAGCTAAAGCTGAAACTGATAAACCAACTATTATTGAAGTTAAAACAATTATTGGTTTTGGTGCTGAAAAACAAGGAACTTCCGCAGTACACGGTGCTCCATTGGGAGCAGAAGGCATTGCCTTTGCTAAAAAAGCTTATCAATGGACAGCTGAAGATTTTGAAGTTCCAGATGAGGTTCGTCTACGCTTCGAAGAAGAACTTCAGGAACGTGGAGAAAAAGCTGAGACTGCTTGGAATGACCTTTTTGCTAAGTATCAAGCAGAGTATCCAGAATTAGCTAAAGATTACTTAGAGGCCTTTGCTAATGAAGCTATCTCAGTTGACTTAAAAGCTCATGAAATGGGTACTTCTAAAGCAAGTCGAGTATCAAGTCAAGAAGCTATCCAACAAATCTCAGAACAAGTTGCTTCCTTCTGGGGAGGTTCAGCAGACCTTTCAGCTTCAAATAATACCATGGTTAAAGTTGAAAAAGACTTCCAACCTGATCAATATGAAGGTCGAAATATCTGGTTTGGGGTACGTGAATTTGCTATGGCGGCAGCTATGAATGGTATCGCTCTTCATGGTGGTACACGTGTTTATGGCGGTACTTTCTTTGTCTTCTCAAATTACCTCCTACCAGCCGTTCGAATGGCAGCTCTTCAAAATTTACCAACTATGTATGTGATGACACATGACTCTATTGCTGTCGGTGAAGATGGTCCAACACACGAGCCAATTGAACAATTGGCAAGTGTTCGGTCAATGCCAAACTTAAATGTTATCCGTCCAGCTGATGGTAATGAAACCAACGCCGCATGGAAACGTGCTTTGGCTGAAACTGACAGACCGACTATGTTAGTGCTTACGCGTCAAAACTTACCAGTTCTTGAAGGGACAGCAGACCTTGCTGAAGATGGGATTAACAAAGGTGCATATATCCTTTCCGATGCCAAAGGTGAGCTTGACGGTATTATCATTGCCACAGGTTCTGAAGTGAAACTAGCTATGGATACACAAGCTGCGCTAGCAGAAGAAGGAATTCAAGTGCGTGTGGTTTCAATGCCATCACAGAATATCTTTGATGAGCAAGATGCTGAATATAAGGAAAGTATTTTACCAGCGACAGTAACGAAACGACTTGCAATTGAGGCTGCATCAAGCTTTGGTTGGGCAAAATATGTTGGCTTAAGTGGTAAGACCTTAACAATTGATACTTGGGGAGCATCAGCACCAGGTAACCGAATTTTTGAAGAATATGGCTTTACAACTGAAAATGCTGTAAGTCTTTACAAGTCATTATAAAGAAGGATAACGAGTTGTTAGGATAACAACTCGTTATTTCGATTTTATTCGTTTTTTAACAGAAGGCAATGATAAAAGGTAAAAGGTGATTTATCTTGACAAAGAGTGACTATTTCTATATGATAAGACATATATTGTATTAATTAAAAAGTACAAAAGGGGATGGGATGGAAAAACGTTGTCAAGAATTGTATGATCAAATAAAGAGGGCTTATGATTATCCTGAAAATAGAGAAAATAGTGAATTGGCACAGTATCTTTTAACGGCATCAAATCAATTAATTAAAAATCAGAATCCTATATTAATAGCTAGAGAATTAAATAATCAGATGGATACTTATTTTATTCAAGATAATAAGCATTTGCCCCGATCTTTATATATACTTAAGGATGCTTTAAAAAATTTTATTGAAATGTAATTATGACACTAACAAGGAGTTATTATGATTGAATTTAAACATATTTCTAAACTATACGGAGAAAAAGAGGCATTAAGTGATTTAAACTTAACTGTTGAAGATGGCGAAATATTTGGACTTATTGGCCATAATGGAGCTGGAAAAACAACGACTATTAGTATTTTAACTTCCATTATTGAGGCAAGTTATGGAGAACTCTTGGTTGATGGTCAAGAGATAGCTACCAATCGAGATCTTATCAAGAAAAAAATCGGTTATGTTCCAGACTCACCGGATTTATTTTTAAATTTAACAGCTAGAGAATATTGGCATTTCTTGGCGAAAATCTACGATGTTAGTGATGAGGACTATAATAACCGGATAAAAGAACTCAGCCATCTTTTTGATATGCAAGATGAATTGGATAACACTGTTGGTAGTTTTTCGCACGGAATGCGCCAAAAAGCAATTGTTATTGGAGCTTTGATTTCAAATCCAGCTATTTGGATTCTAGATGAACCCCTGACTGGTTTGGATCCTCAAGCTTCCTTTGATCTGAAAAAAATGATGCGAGACCATGCTGATTCAGGTAACATTGTCTTGTTCTCTACCCATGTTCTTTCTGTAGCAGAGCAATTATGCGATCGCATTGGCATTTTGAAACAAGGAAAATTAATTTTTGTAGGAACTATTGATCAGCTAAAAGAAAATTACCCCGAAAAAGATTTGGAAACAATCTACTTAGAGTTAGCAGGACGACACTCAAAGGAAGAGGTGATTTAAATGAATTGGACAACAGTTTGGGAATTGGTGAAAATCAATATTCTTTACTCCAATCCCCAAGCCTTAACGGCTTTAAAGAAAAAGCAGGCCAAAAAACCTAAGGCTAATTTTAGCGCCTATAAGTCCATGCTAAGAAATCAAATCATGATGTCTATATTGTTTCTATTTATATATGTATTCATGTTTGTAGGAGTGGATTTTAGTCGATATCCCGGATATTTCTCTTTTTATATCGCTTTATTTTTTGTAATGTCAACCATAACGGCATTTACAGCACTTTACACTATTTTTTATGAAAGTAATGACGTTAAATTATATGTCCATCTTCCTATTAAAGCGAGTGAACTTTATCTAGCGAAGATTTTTTCATCAGTAGGTATGGGTTCACTCTTCTTGATGCCCTTACTATCCCTTTATGTCATTGCTTATTGGCAAATGAAAGGCCTTATTATGGCCATTCCAATGGCTATCATTATGTTTCTGGTTACCTTTTTTAGTTCTAATGTGATTGCTATTTATCTTAATGCATGGATTGGAAAGATAATTGTCAGATCCCCAAGACGCAAGTTAATTTCAACTCTCCTTTTATTTCTCTCTAGTATTGGAGCAATTGGTCTGATATTTTTCTTAAACGCTACTAATAATAGTAAAATGATGCAAGGAGCACATCTTGTTGATCGGGCGCTTGTTCCTTATTTTAGAGGATTTTATGATGTAATGGTGCAACCTTTTGGAATGAATGCACTCATTCATTTCTGGTTGCCACTCGCCCTTCTCCTTTTAATGGCTTATGGTATTGTGACAGGAATCATGCCTAAGTATTATCAAGAGGCACTCTATACTGGTGAGCGTAGAAAACAAATCAAAGTCGACAAAAAAGGAAAAACGAAAGCAGTTTCTCAAGCAAAATCCCTAAAAAGTTTAATGATTAAACATCATTTATCAACTTTGCAGGACTCTAACTTATTGATTCAAACTTATTTGATGCCTTTAATTTTTGTTATCAGTTTTATGGCACCAATTATGAACATGAAAAATAGTTTAGCAGACTTTTTAGGATACGAATATTTTGGTGTTTCCTTTTTGGTAGGGGGAATTATCGCAGCAATGGCGACCACTTCAAGCACATTTATTGGTGTCGGTCTATCCTTAGAAAGAGATAATTTTACTTATATAAAGAGTCTACCAATCCCTCTTAAAGCTTTTGTAAGGGAAAAATTTTATTTCCTACTGTTATTACAAATTAGCGTCCCAGTCATTTTATATATTGTTATTGGTGCATTATTAGGTTTACACTACCTGATCATCTTAACAATGGTTTTGGGACTCATTTTGGTTTCCTTTATCCAAGGACAATATATGTATATGAGGGATATCAAATATCTTACCTTGGACTGGCAAAACTTGACGCAACTCTTTACGAGAGGTGGTAGTCAGTGGTTGACAGCTTCCTTAATATTTGGCTCCCTAATAGTAGGTTTAGGCTTAGTTGTCTTGGTTGTTTTCTTGTCTTTGATGACAAAGGAAGCTTTATTAATAAATAGTCTTGTGTTCTTTGTATTGATCGTTTTATTAGTGATTGGCCAATTTATTCTTAAAAAACGTTTATGGGATAGAATAGAGTCACTCCTTGCTTCTTAAAATCTACCATATAATTAATGAACAGCCCTACTGGGCTGTTTTTATGCTATAATTTTCTCATGATGAAAAGAAATTTCAAAACTGTTAAACGTATTGTTATCAAAATCGGAACTAGTTCACTTGTACAGATGGATGGGAAGATTAACCTTGAGAAGATTGATCAATTGGCCTTTGTTATTGCTAGTCTTATGAATAAAGGAAAAGAAGTGATCTTGGTATCTTCAGGAGCTATGGCCTTTGTTATTGCTAGTCTTATGAATAAAGGAAAAGAAGTGATCTTGGTATCTTCAGGAGCTATGGGCTTTGGTCTTGATATGCTAAAGATGGCAAAGCGTCCTAGTGAACTAGCTAAACAACAAGCAGTCTCAAGTGTAGGACAAGTAGCTATGATGAGTCTTTACTCTCAAATTTTTTCTCATTATCAAAAAAATGTTTCTCAAATTCTATTGACACGCGATGTTGTTATTTTTCCAGAGAGCCTTTTGAACGTCACTAATGCATTTGAAAGTCTTTTAAAACTTGGTATCCTACCCATTGTTAATGAAAATGATGCAGTCAGTGTTGATGAAATGGACCATGCCACTAAGTTTGGAGATAATGACAGGCTCTCAGCTGTAGTAGCTAAGATAACGAAAGCAGACTTATTGATTATGTTATCAGATATTGATGGTTTATTTGATAAAAATCCGACACTCTATGAAGATGCTAAACTTCGTCATTTGGTTACTGAAATTACTGAGGAAATTATTCTATCAGCAGGTGGAGCAGGCAGTAAATTTGGAACTGGTGGCATGTTAAGCAAGGTTCAATCTGCTCAAATGATTTTCGAAAATAATAGCCAAATGGTTTTGATGAATGGAAAAAATCCGCGAGATATATTACGCTTACTTGATGGTAAAGAGATTGGTACCTGGTTCATAAAAGAAGAGAGGAAAGAAAATGGACTTAATTAATCGACTTGGTTGTCAAGCCAAGAAAGCAAGTTTTGACCTACTCAGCTTATCAACACTTGAGAAAAATAATTTTTTATTGCAATTAGCTAATGATCTACTTAGTAATAGTGATTTTATTCTGCAGGAAAATCAAAAAGATATGGATCAAGCAAAAGACCATGATATTTCAGACATAATGTTAGATCGTTTATTACTAACTAAAGAACGTATCAAAGCAATTGTTGAAGGCGTAAAAAAAGTAGCAGATTTGGAAGATCCTATTGGTCAAGTTATTAAAGGCTATACTAATTTAGACGGATTAAAAATTGTCCAAAAGAGGGTTCCGTTAGGCGTTATTGCAATGATTTTTGAAAGTCGCCCCAATGTTACCATCGATGCTTTTAGTCTAGCCTTCAAAACGAATAATGCTATCATTCTTAGAGGGGGTAGAGATGCTTTAAATACCAACAAAGCTTTAGTCAAAGTTGTTAGATCAAGCCTGAAAAGTTCCAAAATGGCGGAGGATGCTATTCAATTACTTGAAGACCCTTCACATACCTTAGCAGAAGAGTTAATGGGTGCTACTGATTATATAGATGTCTTGATTCCTCGAGGCGGCGCTAGACTCATTCAGACTGTTAAGGAAAAAGCTAAGGTGCCAGTTATCGAGACTGGCATAGGAAATGTTCATATTTATATCGATGAAACAGCCGACCTTGATATGGCGACCCGCATTGTGATTAATGCCAAAACGCAACGACCAAGTGTTTGTAATGCTGCTGAAAGTTTGGTTATTCATGAAGCAGTCGCGGAGCGTTTTATTCCCCAACTTGAAAAAGCTATTTCTGCAGTGCATCCAGTCGCTTTTCGAACAGATTCACTAGCTATTAATTTCTTTAAAGAGGCTACCTTAGCTAGTCAGGAAGATTATGGAATGGAATACTTGGACTATATCATGTCAGTAAAAATTGTGTCCTCACTTGATCAGGCGATCTCCTGGATTAATACTTATAGTAGTCATCATTCTGAAGCCATTATTACACAAAATATAGCAGCAGCTGAAAGGTTTCAAGAACAGGTTGATGCAGCAGCAGTGTATGTCAATGCGTCAACGCGTTTCACGGATGGTTTTGTATTTGGCTTAGGCGCAGAAATTGGTATTTCAACTCAGAAAATCCATGCAAGGGGACCAATGGGGTTAGAAGCTTTAACAAGCAGCAAGTTTTATATTAATGGTAATGGACAAATTCGCGATTAAGGAGGAAGTTCCGGTCTAGGTAGTAGCCGGATGTCTTCCTTTTTGTTTTCTTAATGTTCAAAATGTGTTAAAATTGAAGGTATGACAAAAGAATTTCATCATATTACCGTTCTTCTCCACGAAACAGTTGATATGCTCCGAGTAAAACCAGATGGCATTTATGTTGATGCTACACTAGGTGGCGCAGGGCATTCTGCATACCTTTTATCACAACTAAATGAACATGGGCATCTGTATTGTTTTGACCAAGATCAAAAAGCAATTGATAATGCCCAGATTTTTTTAGCACCTTTTATCGAAAAAGGGATGGTAACCTTTATCAAGGATAACTTTCGCCATTTAAAGTCTCAAATGCAGGCTCATGGAGTGGATTCTATTGATGGTATTCTTTATGATCTCGGCGTTTCAAGTCCTCAACTTGATGAAAGAGAACGAGGTTTTTCTTATCGTCAAGATGCGCCTCTAGATATGCGGATGGATTCAGATGCTTCATTAACAGCCTATCATGTGGTCAATGATTATAGTTTTAATGATCTTGTTCGTATCTTTTTTAGGTATGGTGAAGATCGATTCTCAAAACAGATCGCTCGTAAAATTGAGCAAGCTCGGGCTATAAAACCTATTGAAACAACGACAGAGCTAGCAGAATTAATCAAATCAGCAAAGCCGGCCAAAGAATTAAAGAAAAAAGGTCACCCTGCAAAGCAAATTTTCCAAGCGATTCGAATTGAAGTTAATGATGAATTAGGAGCTGCAGAAGAATCTCTACAACAAGCTATGGATTTGTTAGCGGTAGAGGGGCATATTTCAGTGATTACTTTCCATTCTTTGGAAGATCGTCTAACCAAGCAATTATTTAAAGAGGCAAGTGTTGTTGATGTTCCAAAAGGAATTCCGTTTATTCCTGAGGAAATGCAACCTAAATTTGAACTTGTCTCACGAAAACCAATTTTACCTAGTAAAGAAGAGCTGGCTGAAAACAATCGTGCTCATTCAGCTAAATTACGCGTGGCCAGAAAAATTCGGATGTAAACGTATGAACAATGAAAAAAGAAGACAAGCAGTTACGACTGCCTTACAAAGACAGATAAGAACTTTCTCCAGAATAGAGAAAGCTTTTTATAGTGCCATGATTATCACCGCTATTACAATGGCTGTCAGCATTATTTATCTTCAGAGTCGCAGACTACAATTACAGCAAGATATTTCTAGTTTAAACAGCCAAATTAGTGATAAACGAACTGACCTTAATAATGCTAAGCAAGAAGTTAATGAACTATCACGCCGTGATCGTATTGTTGATATTGCTAAAAAAGCTGGTCTCTCCAATCGCAACGATAATATTAAGAAAGTTGAGTAATCTATGAAAAAATTTCAAGAATTCTTTTTAGATTATGTCATTCGAGGGCGGAAATCACCAGTTAAAAATCGAGAACATGTCGGTCAAAACATGATGATTCTGAGTATTTTTTTATTTTTCGTCTTTATCATTAATTTTGTTATTATTATCGGGACGGACCATAAATTTGGTGTTAATTTAAGCCAAGGAGCTAAACAAGTATACCAAGAAACAGTGACTGTTCAGGCCAAGCGAGGGACGATTTATGATCGGAATGGTGTTGCTATCGCTGTCGATTCAACAACTTATAGCATTTACGCTGTCCTCGATAAATCATTTGTATCGGCTACTGGGGAAAAGCTTTATGTTCAGCCTTCTCAATTTGACACAGTTGCTGATATTTTACACAAAGAATTAGGCATGAAGAAAAAAAGTGTTATCAGTCAACTGAAACAAAAAGGACTATTTCAAGTGTCGTTTGGGACATCGGGGTCTGGAATTTCATTTAGCAAGATGACAACAATCCGAAAAGCAATGGAAAAAGCTGGCGTTAAAGGCGTAGCATTTTCAACAAGCCCTGGTCGCATGTATCCAAATGGAACTTTTGCATCGGAGTTAATTGGCTTGGCTGCTTTAACTGAAAATAAAGACGGCAGCAAGAGTTTAGTCGGCAAAACAGGACTTGAAGCATCTCTAAATAAAATTTTATCGGGTAAAGATGGTACTATTATCTATGAGAAAGATAAAAATGGGAACACTCTTTTAGGTACTGGCAAGACTGTTAAAAAAGCAATAGACGGAAAAGACGTTTATACGACGTTGTCTGAACCTATCCAAACATTTCTTGAAACAAAGATGGATGTTTTCCAAAATGAAACAAAAGGAGTTTTGGCAAGTGCAACCTTAGTGAATGCTAAAACGGGTGAGATTCTTGCTACTTCTCAAAGACCATCTTACAATGCAGATACTCTTGAAGGCTTAAACAATAAAAAATACAACTGGAAGAGTGCCCTTTATCAAAATAACTTTGAACCAGGATCAACCATGAAAGTGATGACTCTAGCTGCTGCTATTGACGAGGGGGTGTTTAAGCCTAACGATGTTTATAGTAATGCTAACGGACTAAAAATTGCAGATGCCACCATTCAAGACTGGTCTATTAACGAAGGAATCTCAACTGGTCAATACATGACCTACGCACAAGGTTTTGCGTATTCTAGTAACGTTGGTATGACAAAACTAGAACAGAAAATGGGAAATAAAACCTGGCTTGATTATTTAACTAAATTTAAATTTGGTTTTCCAACGCGATTTGGAATTGGTGATGAAGAAGCCGGTATTTTCCCATCTGATAATATCGTTACACAAGCGATGAGTGCCTTTGGACAAGGTATCAGTGTTACACAAATTCAAATGCTACGAGCATTTTCAGCCATTGCAAATAATGGTGCCATGTTGGAGCCACAATTCATTAATCAGATCTATGATCCAAATACTGAGACATATAGAACTGCCGAGAAAGAAGTTGTCGGTAAGCCTGTTTCTAAAAAAGCTGCTAGTGAAACGAGAGACTATATGGTGAACGTTGGTACAGATCCTGTTTTTGGAACACTTTATTCTGCGTCAACAGGACCGATTGTAAAAGTTGGTAATATGTCGGTTGCTGTTAAATCAGGAACTGCTCAGATTGCAAAAGATGATGGAAGTGGTTATATCGAGGGCGGCAAAACAAACTATGTTTTCTCAGTGGTAGCCATGGTGCCCTCTGATAATCCGGATTTTATTATGTATGTAACCATCCAACAACCTGAACATTGGAGTGGTATGTTCTGGGCAGACGTCATTAATCCAGTGCTTGAAGAAGCCTATTTAATGAAAGATACTCTAGTAAAACCAAGTCCTGAATCAGATAGTAAAACAACTGCTTATAAGCTACCTAACTTTATCGGTGAAAAGCCTGGTAACACTTCAGATGAACTTCGCCGTAATCTAGTTCAACCAATTGTTCTTGGAAATGGTGATAAGATTGTTAAAATGTCTAAGGCTAAAGAAACCAATTTGACCAATAATCAGCAAATTTTGCTTTTGACCAATAATTTTGAGACACTACCTGATATGTATGGTTGGACAAAACAAAATGTTGAAAAATTTGCAAAATGGACAGGTATTGAGGTACAATATAAAGGTTCGAAAAAAGGACGAGTGGTTAGTCAAAGTGTTGATGTAGGAAAATCACTCAAGAAAATTAAGAAAATTGATATTAAACTAGGAGATTAACATGTTTTTAACAATTACAGCAGGAATAATATCATTGATATTAACTGCTCTCACCATGCCATTTTTTATAAAATTCTATCAAAAGAAAAAAATTGGTGGGCAACAAATGCATGAAGATGTTAAACAACATTTAGCTAAAGCGGGTACCCCTACTATGGGGGGGACAGTGTTTCTTCTAGTAGCAAGTCTATTGTCTCTAGTTTTTAGCTTCAGTCTTTTTAAAGAGTGGATGCATCTAGGTTTGATTTCAGGCATTTTAGCTGTTATTTTAATCTATGGTTTCATAGGCTTTCTTGATGATTTTTTGAAAATTTTTAAGCAAATTAATGAGGGATTAACTGCTAAACAAAAAATGGCACTTCAAATCATTGGTGGTTTAATCTTTTACTTTCTCCATGTAGCACCAAGTGGTATTGATTCAATCAATGTTTTAGGATATCATATCCATTTAGGGTTTGTTTACTTGCTTTTTGTTTTATTTTGGATTGTTGGTTTCTCCAATGCTGTCAATTTAACTGACGGAATCGATGGCCTGGCTTCAATTTCCGTAGTTATAAGTTTAGCGACTTATGGGATTATTGCTTTTGTTCAAGAACAATTTGATGTGCTTCTATTAATTGTTATCATGATTGGTGCCTTGTTTGGCTTCTTTATCTATAATCATAAGCCTGCCAAGGTTTTCATGGGTGATGTTGGAAGTCTTGCTCTAGGTGCGATGTTGGCAACAATTTCAATTGCTTTACGCCAAGAATGGACTTTACTTATTATTGGAATTGTCTATGTTTTTGAAACAAGTTCTGTCATATTGCAAGTGTCCTATTTTAAATACACGAAAAAAAAATATGGTGAAGGTCGTCGAATCTTTAGAATGACACCTTTCCATCACCATCTTGAATTAGGTGGCTTAACAGGAAAAGGAGAGCGCTGGTCTGAATGGAAAGTAGACGCTTTCTTATGGCTTATTGGCCTTTTAGCTAGTCTCCTTGTCCTAATAATTCTATATCTATAAAAGTCATGATGCAGTGCCTTGCACTGCATTTTGCTTGTCTAGAATAATCATGTTATAATATGAGGGGAAAAAGGGGTAACTATGTCATTTAAAGATTATAATTTTAAACATTACATTCAGAAAGCACTTGAGGAAATTAACTTCAAAGAGCCTACTGAAGTGCAAAAAAAACTCATACCGATTGTCAATTCTGGCAGAGATTTAGTTGGTGAATCGAAAACAGGGTCGGGCAAAACTCACACATTCTTGTTGCCAATTTTTGAAAAGTTAGATGAAAATAGTAGAGATGTTCAAGTTCTCATCACAGCTCCAAGTCGAGAATTAGCTACTCAGATATTTGAAGCTGCAAAACAGATTGCTAATCATAGCCAAAAAGAAATCCGACTAGTTAACTATGTTGGTGGAACAGACAAGTTACGTCAAATTGAAAAGTTAAAAGGGTCGCAACCTCACATTGTTGTTGGAACACCAGGCCGTATTTATGATTTAGTTAAATCTGGTGATTTAGCTATTCATAAAGCAAGTACCTTTGTAGTTGATGAAGCAGATATGACCATGGATATGGGGTTTTTGGATACCGTTGATAAGATTGCATCATCTTTATCTAAAGAAGTTCAAATCTTAGTTTTTTCGGCAACTATTCCACAAAAATTACAACCATTCTTAAAAAAATATTTGAGAAATCCCCTAATTGAACAAATCAAGACAGAAACTGTTATCGCTGATAACATTGATAATTGGTTAGTCTCAACTAAAGGTCGGGATAAAAATGGTCACATTTTAGAAATTTTAAAAAATATACAACCATATCTAGCAATGATTTTTGTTAACACAAAAGAAAGAGCAGACGATCTGCACAGCTTTTTAGTTGCTAATGGATTAAAAGTTGCAAAGATTCATGGTGGTGTTCCCCCACGAGAACGTAAACGTATTATGAATCAAGTTAAAAAATTAGATTTTGAATACATTGTTGCGACTGATTTAGCTGCGCGTGGTATTGATATTGAAGGTGTTAGTCATGTTATTAATGATGCTATCCCACAAGACTTATCTTTCTTTGTACATCGTGTGGGTCGGACTGGACGTAATGGCCTTTCGGGCACAGCAATTACCCTATATCAACCAAGTGATGATTCAGATATTCGAGAATTAGAAAAAATGGGTATCAGTTTTATCCCTAAAATGCTAAAAAATGGCGAATTTAGAGATACATATGATCGCGATCGTCGTTATAATCGTGAAAAATCCTATCAAAAATTAGATACGGAAATGATTGGCCTTGTTAAAAAGAAGAAGAAAAAAGTTAAACCTGGCTATAAGAAAAAAATCCAATGGGTTGTGGACGAAAAACGTCGTAAAGAACGCCGAGCTGAGGGTAAAGCACGTGGTCGCGCAGAGCGTAAAGCTAAGAAACAAAGTTTTTAATTAAAAAATACCAGGTTTGCACTGGTATTTTTTTGTTATATAAAATTCCTAATGTCTTGATAGGATATTACTATTTTTCAAAAAGAAAGACTTTTGTTAGACTAAGTGTATAATAAATGGGGAGATAAAATGATGGCAAAGAAAAACATTTCATTTATAAGCTTATTGCTTTTTGCTAGTCTAGTTTTTATGACTTTAGGGATAGCGACTGAGGTTTCGGCAAAAGATAAAGAGGTCATTACCGTTGCGACAGATGCTGCTACCAAGCCTTTTACTTATAAAGATGGGAAAACCTTGACAGGTTACGATATTCAAGTCTTAAAAGCTATTTTTAAGAATTCTAAGCAGTATGAATTAAAATTTGAGACGGTTGCTTTTCCTTCGATTTTATCAGGAATTGATGCAGGTCGCTACCAGATTGCAGCAAATGATTATGGTTACAGTGCAGAAAGAGCACAAAAGTATCTCTTTTCAAAAGCTATTTCCAAATCCAACTACGCTTTGGCAACTAAAGGTAATAAAGGTTATAAACAACTGGCAGACTTATCTGGTAAGAAAACACAAGGAATGTCGGGGGCTAACTATATGCAGGTTTTAGAAAAATGGAACAAAAAGCATCCTAAGAAAAAACCAATTGAAATCACTTATGCCTCAGGATCTACACCATTTACACAAAGACTCCAGATGCTTGAAAATGGTCAGCTAGATTTCTTATTCTATGATGCTATTTCTTTAAAAACAGCTATTAAGGAACAAGGATATGACCTCAAAATCACTAAACTGACAGAAAAAGTTGGAGATGAAAAAGACGGTTTAGAATATTTTATTTTTTCTGATGATGCTAAGGGAAAAGAATTGCAGAGCTATGTCAATAAAGGATTAGGAAAACTAAAAAAATCGGGACAATTGAAGCAATTGAGTCAAAAATTCTTTGAAGGTGACTTTGTTTCTTCATTAAAGTAATATTTAATAATAATCAAAAGTCTATTACAAGAGTGATAGACTTTTTCTATTGCCATAATTAAGACTTTCTATTTTACAGTGCTTGCCTAGCGTGCTAAACTTAGAAGATATCGATAGGAAAAAGGGGAAATGATGGTAGTCATCGTAGCAAGTAGTTGGTCTTGGTTTGACCAATTAATCAAACATATTCCAGAAGGAAAACTTTTTAGTTGGCGAGCTGTTTTTGATGCTTTGCCAGATATTATTGAACGTTTACCTTTGACGATAGGATTGACAGTAGCTGGGGCAATATTTGGACTTTTATTAGCCTTACTTTTTGCCTTGGTTAAAATTAATCGAACAAAAGTTTTATATCCTATCCAAGCTATATTTGTTAGTTTCTTAAGAGGAACACCTATTTTGGTTCAATTGATGCTAACCTATTATGGGATTCCGCTCTTTTTAAAATTCCTTAATGTAAGGTATGGCTTGCATTGGAATATTAATGCTATTCCTGCCTCTATATTTGCCATTACAGCATTTGCCTTTAATGAGGCAGCCTACGCTAGTGAAACGATTCGTGCTGCGATTCAATCTGTAGACAATGGTGAAATTGAGGCTGCAAGAAGCTTAGGTATGACTCCAGTGCAGGTTTATAAACGCGTCATTATTCCAAATGCGGCAGTTGTAGCGACACCAACATTAATAAATGGTTTGATAGGATTGACTAAAGGTACTTCTTTAGCTTTCAATGCTGGTATTGTTGAAATGTTTGCCCAAGCTCAAATTCTGGGTGGTGCAGATTACCGCTACTTTGAAAGATATATTTCGGTTGCTTTAGTTTACTGGTTTATCAGTTTTCTTATTGAACAGCTAGGTAATTTGATTGAGAAATCAATGACGATTACAGAACCAATTAGAGTGTCAGAGAAAGAAATGGGGGACTTACGCTAATGATAAAAATAAGTCATTTAAGTAAATATTTTTCTGGCCAAAAAGTTTTAGATGATTTAAACTTGGACATTGAGAAGGGACAAGTTATTGCCCTTGTAGGAGCATCTGGAGCTGGGAAATCAACTTTTTTACGGAGTATGAATTATTTAGAAAAACCAGATAAGGGAATGATTCAGA